>JAISRF010000082.1 GCA_031273775.1 Oscillospiraceae bacterium | reverse complement strand
AGTTCCGAGAGAGCAACCTCACGGGCGATTTCCGGGTCGCCGATTGTCCGCAGACGATTTGCCGCCGCCTCGTCAATTTCGCGGCATAACGGGTACAATCGCTCCGTGAGCAAGAGTTGTGAGTACAGTGCTGATTTGTGTTCCCGCAAGTAGTTCTTGTGTAACATTCCGTACCGTCCGAGCGGCGGCGCGTCCGGCGGGTCGCGGAGTTTGAGATTTGGCAAGTAATAATCGCCGACAAGCGCATAGGAAATACCGTTTTCGTCCATTTTGCGATGTCCTCCTGTGAATTTGAAAATTCGGTTGTTTACGCTGTCAGCCGTCATATTTTGGTCTAAGGCGGCGGCAAAACAACCGCGAAAACCGCCGCCGTAAACACTTGAAATCGTCCGTTATCACCTCCCCGAAACGCCCAAAACCTTTACCGCAAGCGGATTGGCCGCCTATTAAAATAAGATAGTTGAAAAACTACCTTATCAGTATAGAACAAAAGAGCGGCCGCTATGGGAATCAATATGATAGAATCCCCATCCCTGCACGAGATCAAAGACGAGCTTCCGGATGATGTTTGGGAGCATATTGACAGTTTGTACAACTCCGGGAGATCGGTAATTCCGTACCTTAAAAAAGTCATCGCAAATGATAATCCGGAATGTTCGGCTTTGTTCAGGAAATACCTGACCGAACTGGACGCTTTCAACAACTCAGCAGGTTACACTATCACCACGCATCGGAGGTTGCTGACCTTGGATGTCGGCAAGTACGATCTTGTTATCGTTGACGAGGACATCATTTTCAGTACCATTATCCCCAACAAAACCGACATTTCCATTCATGACCTGAAGAAGCTGTTGAAAAAGATTGTTGCCGGCAGTCCACCGGCAGCGAAGATACGAAAAATCCTTAAATGTATTAAAACAGCAGAGTTCTTCACTCTGAAGAAAATCTCTTACGACAAAGCCTGTGACGATATATCAACTGCCATTGATATATCGTCATTCTGTTCCGCGACTCACTTCTGTTTCCGTAAAGCGTCTGACAGAGAAAGTGGCCTAACGGAAGATTGCGTCAGTTTTACGAACCCGGTAACGTGGGCCAATAACACAAAGTATATCATGGTTTCCGCGACAGTCGATGAGACGACCTGCAAATATTATTTTAAGGATAATATGAAGTTCTACGACTGTAAGAAAGCGCGACACGAGGGCACTTTGAATCAATATTACGATAGATCCATGAGCAGAGCCGACATTTATAAAGACCCTGCTGTTATCGACCGTATCAAGGATTGGTCGGGGTTTGAAGCTACGATTACTTTTAAAAAGTACCAACGGGGGAATCTGTATTTTGGCAACTCCGCAGGGTGCGATAATCTAAAGGGAAAAAATTTGGATGTGATTGGAACACCTCATCAACCGGAATGGATTTACAAGCTGTTTGCTTATTCGCTCGGACTTGACTTTGATTTGAAAGAAAGATTAAAACCCGGAACTATGGTCGAACACAACGGTTGGCGATTCCGATTTACTGCCTTCGATAATGAAGAACTGAGGGCGATTCAGTTTTACATGATCGAGAGCGAGTTGGAGCAGGCTGTTGGCAGAGCAAGGTTGTTGAGATGCAACTGTACCGTCAACCTGTTCTCAAACTTCCCGCTAAGACAAGCGGATTTGAGGAAATCCGAGTACGACAAAGAGAGTACACAGTAGATGCGTCACACGCACTCATCGGTTATTGAGTCGGATTTTCAAATACACATTCACTGATTCTCTTTATTAAAAATATTGTTGATCTGCGTTTATCATGTACAAGATGATAGTCGGAAAGGGTTGAAAAGTGTAAAATCAACCCATTCAAACGGCTAAGTTTTAATGATTATTTTTAGCGAAAATGCAGAATCAATCCGCTTTACGAATATCACCAAGTTAATTGATACTGCCGTTTTCGGGGTGGAATTGGTGGAATTTCCACCTCTCCACCCTGAAAACACGGCGTTGATGAATCGGCAGTTGTGCTATTCTATGTCAATGCCGCAGATTATTCTATACAAAGATTCGATTTGCTTGCGGTAATTATCAGTTTCCGTCGCATATTTTTGTTTCCATTCCTCGCTTTCATCTCTGCCGTTCGATGGAGCATAAGTAGAAGAATATTGATATGGGGTTACTGAAACTTTTTCTGCATCTTGTGTTGAAATTTTAATAGTATCAGTTAAGCCGATCATCTCCCGAGTGTTGGTTCTCAAATAGCCGGAGTATCCGGATAGTAGGCGTGTAAAATCAATAATTGCCTTGTATATTATTTCCTCTTTGTAATGGATAAATTCACACTCCATGTTGCTTTTAATGCTTTCAATAAAATCTTTAGCCTTATCAAAGAAATCTGAATTGAGCAAATCAGTTGGTTCGCTCTTAATATAACGCCCAATATCAAAGTCCAAGACGGCTTGCTTGAATATTTTTAACATTTGCTCGGGTGGTGTTTCGCTTTGGGGCATTACTTCATCCCTACCAATGTCAGATGGCACAATAGCGGGTTCGTTGACTGCCGGCGTTTCGATGAACGGTTCTTCCGGCAAAGGCAGTCCAAGTGATATTGTGAATTGATCAAGAAGGCTCTGATAAAACTCATCACGATTATCTGTGGTGCAATTAACGATGCAACCCTCCATCTCCTCAGAAAACCTTCCTTGCAGTTCCCGCCATTTATCTTTTGTCCAACGTCTGAAATAACTTATAACATCAACGCCATTGAGCGTTTCATCTGGGAAATAAGAGGTGATGTTGCCGGGGAGTTTCTTATCAATCCATTTGGCAACCCTATCTTCAGTAAGTTCTCCACCGTTTACTGAGATTTTCGCGGCTTGTAGAAGATTAACCCCAAGTTGATTGCGGTTGCACCCAAATACTTTAGCGGTATTCATCACTTTGACTAACTCACCGAATGTCATGTGTACTCTCCCCTCCTAAATCAGTTCGGTATGTCCTTGAATTTTCTGCGAATTTCCTTAATTTTCGTTAGTATTTCCTGCCCAAGTCTTTGAAATTTCCGCTTGTGCTACGCTATGCTTATATAGGCAAGCGTTTATATTTTATCACATTGGCAAAAATAATTTAACGAAAAGGAGGAATTTTTATGAGTGACATGAGTGACATTTTCGACAAGGATGAGCAAATATCCGATATCGTAACCCACAAATCTCCATCAATGTCTGAGATTTCTTTAATGGCAGAAGATCTAAAAGAAGAGTTGCGAAAGGCAAGAAAAAAGCTAAAGCGCGCGAAAAAGAAAGGAAAAAATAGGAAGAAATTCAAGAAGAAGATAAAAAAACTCGAAAGAAAGTGCAAAAATCTTGAAAAACCGCTTCGCGATGCGAAGCGGCAATCAGCCAAAGGGCGATGGGATGGGATAATCGAAAGGTCAATACCCGAACTGATCAAATTGGCAACCGTTATCGCAGATCGTAAAATGCCGCCGACAAAAGGACGGTGATAATTATTAACCTGACAGAGTTCAACGCCAAGCTCCCCCCAGAAGCGAGTTTTTCCGCTGATGCCGGACTCTTTTGGAAAAAGATACATGTAGGCAATTTTGTTCCGGTGGTCATTGGAAAAGCTGATGTGGAATCCGACGAGAAAACAGAAACCTATGTCCGCTTTCATCTGCTCTTTACGGACGGTGCGAAAAGCGAGGTAAATATCGTCGCCCTATCGGACTTGGGGAACGCGGATTATTGGTTCGACTTGAATTTGAGATGTCAAATCGACCCTGATTGCACTCGGGCCAAGCAGTACCTTCTCAATATCGTCCGTTTCGCGCTTCCGTTTGTTCCAGTAAATGCCTTGCATTTCATTGACCGCCTCGGGACGAACATTATCAATGGTACTCCGGTTTTCTGCACGGGTGGACGGTTATACTGGCCCCCCGGGAAAGAAAACACCGATATCATACTGAAACTGCCGTCGCGTATTTTGGCGATTGATCCTGAACTTACTGAACGTGAAGCGGTTGTCGAAATGTTGGAGCTTGTGAACCTTAGCCCCGAGGCGGGCAAAATGATTTTTACCTATTGCCTTTCAAGCGTAATACGGGCTGTATACGCTGACGCTTGGAAAGCGCCGTGTGGTGTATTGTTCGTAATCGCGAACAGCGGGGAAAAGAAGACCATCTACACCTCGCTCCAAGCGCAGCTTTATGACCGCGATAAGGGGTTCGTCACACCAACCCAGTTAAATGCCAGTTTTGCGGCGGTAAAAACAATACTGTCCGCACCCGAAAACAGCGATTGCGCCGCGCTCTTTGACGACCTGTTTCCAACGGGTTCAAACCGAATCAAGCGCGATCTCGAAGAACTGTTTAGACGGCTTTTGCGGTTTATTGGAAACCAAAAAAGTCCTGCTCGTATGTACGGCAAGGAAGTGTCAGAGAAGGCTCCTCAATGCGGAGTCATCGTTACAGGTGAATATGAAATCGGTACCGGGTCAGAGGCTGCTCGCTGCCTGATCGTCAAGATATCAACACCACTTGACCGTATAAAGTTGCAAGAATGCTGGGACAAACCCCTTGCTGCTTCCACATTCTACCATTTCTTCATCCAATGGTATATCTCAAAATACCACGAAATACGTGATGTGTTAAAGAAATGGCTCAACGACTATCGAAATTTGGATTTTGGTGTACACGATCGTCTGCAAGAGATGCACTACGGTCTTAGCTCCGCTTACAAATTGTTCCTTTGCTACTGTGTTGAGAAAGCCTTCACATCAATCGAAAACGCACAGGCGCAGCAGCGTTCTTTCGAGAAATTGCTGACCAATTTGGTGTTGGAGCAGGACAACCGAGTGCAGCAGGGCAAAGACAACACCTCCGAGAAAATTGACTTCTTGGAACTGATTCGCGCTCTCTATAAAAACGATGTTTTTCGTTTGGCAAAGAGTGGCAAACGATTTGATTCCGAACCCGAGAAGTATGACGGTGTGGTTTACGGTGGACTTCTTTGCCTACGCGGTGAAAAACTGTTGGCAAAGATTAATCGGACTGTGCCGTGTGCTACGCTAAAAGATGTGAAGAGTAGCTTGCTTTCTGGAGGGGCGTTGTGGTTGGATGGAGAGGGCAAAAATAAAAAAGTTGGACAAAGAAGGTTTGTGGGCATCCGTCTTAAAAAGTTGAAATGACAAGAAACCGCAGCTAAGCGGTCTCAAACTTGACACACCGATGATGACCGAGGTCGGCGGCTCAAATACCGACGTCCCACCGATGATGCCGCGACCGGCGGCCATAATACCGGTCAATCCCTGATACCGCAGTCTAACACGGTAAAATGTTAGGCATCCAATTCGATTACCCGCACCATGCGGGACAGCTTAGATCAAGCGTTTGGAGTGCGCCAAATGCGGCGCACTCCGCGCACTACTATTAAATTTAGGAGTTGTTAACATGAATAAAAGCATGGCTAATGTGTCACAGAGTTTGACAATGAAAACTCTGACTTGCAACGAACTCTTAGAACTGCTCCATATCGGCAGGACGAAGCTATATGAATTACTTCGCTCCGGCGAGCTGCCAAACTTCCGCGTCGGCAGACTATACCGAGTAACACTTGCCGACGTGGAACGCTATATTGAACATTCGCGTAACGTCTGAATGCTTGACCTGCCACTGAGCCTGTGATAAAATTACCACAGGTTCAGCGTGGCAGTGAAAGGAGTGAATTATTTATGCCACGCGAAAAAAAGCACACACGTCGGGGTAATAACGAAGGCTCAATATATCAGCGTTCGGATGGACGTTGGGCGGGCGAGGTACTCATCGGTTATAAACCGGACGGCAAACCTCAACGTAAGGCCATATACGGCAAAACGCGGCAGGAGGTCGCGCAGAAAGTCCAACGCATGGCCGTTGAAGTTGCAGACGGCAAGAAACCGCTTGCCAACAAGAGAACCACACTCGCGCAGTGGATCGACGAATGGCTCGACATCTATTGCCGTCCGCGTGTCACGGGTCGCACGCTCGACTGGTACTCAACACTCGCCCAGACACACATCGCACCGATACTGGGAATGACGCCGTTACAAAAGCTGACCGCACTCAAAGCGCAACATCTGTTCTCGGATATGCAGAAATCGGGCAAGAGCGACCGCACAATCAAGGCCGTCCGAAATCTGTTGCGTCAAATAATGGAACAAGCGCGAAAGGTCGGACACGTTACGGTTAATCCAATTCTTGACACAGACCCACCCAGACGCACTCGAAAGCCCGACGATAACTGCAAAGCTCTGTCTCAGGAAATGCGCGTCAAAGTGCTCACCGCAGCGCAAGGCGACATTATAATGAAGCCCATCGTTACAACGCTTCTGTTCACAGGCTTGCGTTCCGGGGAATTGCTCGCGCTGACTTGGGATGACATAGACTTCAATACGCGCCGCATAACCGTGCATACAGCCGTTACCAAAGAGGGCAAAAACACCGTCATCTCCGAGCCGAAAACGCGCTCCGGCTACCGAACACTGGTCGCCCCACAGCAAGCGATTGACGCGCTACGGGAGTGGAAAACCCGGATTGATAAACGTGTGCCGAATCACAGCAACTTTGTCTTTTGCAATACAAGGACGGGTGGATTGCGTACATATCAGGGATTCCGATCCAGCTTCATTCATTTTTTGGAACGCAACAACCTGCCGCACATAACACTCCATATGTTTCGGCACACCCACGCAACGATGTTGTTGGAACAGGGCGTGAATATGGTGGCAATGCAGAAGCAACTCGGTCACGCCGACATCGGAACTACGCTTGGCATATACAGTCACGTTATGCCGGAAATCTACGAGCAGACCGGCGACACGCTAAGTAAGTTGTACGAGTGTATGGCGGCGAAAAATTGACAGCAATTTTGACAGCAATTTGACAGCAAATAAGGCGGTTTCAGGCGGTAAACGGCGATACTTCGCGACAAAAGAAAATTCCCCGTAACCATTGCGATTACAGGGAATTCCGTGGTGGAGACAAGGAGGATCGAACTCCTGACCTTTTGACTGCCAGTCAAACGCTCTCCCAGCTGAGCTATGCCCCCACATTATGGGAAATATTCAATTTTATGTCATTTCCAGATGTCCGAATGCCATACCGGCGGGTAGCCGGTTGTGCCGGTTCCCCGAACCTGTAAAATCATGGGGATTTTGAATGCCATTCATCCGGTTGCCGTTTTGGGGGGTGTGTAACCGACAAGCCCGCTCTCCCAGCTGAGCTAATTCCCCGTGCAGTAGCGTACTTATTTGATTTTCAATGCCATTCACTTGCCCTCAGTC
>JAISRF010000065.1 GCA_031273775.1 Oscillospiraceae bacterium | reverse complement strand
TGGTTGGTGACGCTGACGGCGGCGGTTTCGTTTCCGGCGATTGTACCGGTGGCGTTTTGTACGTCTGTGGCGTAATCATCGCCGCTGTAATCGTCCTCCGCAACCGTGTATTCAGTGCCGGCGGGCAGGTTGCTGATAACCATAGATTCGCTATGCCGGAGTTCAGTTGACAGTTGACAAGTGACAGTTGACAGTTGTTTTTCTTGCCCGTTTACCGTGATTGTGATAGGCAACACTGTGTCGGCGGGAAGTATTAAGTCAACGGTGAAATTGAACAGCTTGTTTTTGTCGCCGCTCACGCCTGTGACGGTTTTGGTAATGGTCAGGCTACCGTCCTCACCATCGCCGCCGTGGACGTTGACGAAAGGCAGTGGCAACTCGGTTTCGCCGATGATTTCGCCTTCGTATTCATCTATGGTCGCGGTGTAGCCGTCCGTGCTGTAATCGTCCTCCGCAACCGTGTATTTGGTGCCGGCGGGCAGGTTGCTGATAAGCACAGATTCGTCATGACGGAGTTCAGTTGACAGTTGACAAGTGACAGTTGACAGTTGTTTGGGCTGCCCGTTTACCGTGATTGTGAGGGGCAACACTGTGTCGGCGGGAAGTATTAAGTCAACGGTGAAATTAAACTTTTTCTCCGTTTGTTCCACTGTTAACTGTCCACTGTCACCTGTAACCTGTTTGGTTATTTTCAGACTGCCGGATTTCGGGGTTTGGAAGGTGTTGGTAAAGGCGGCGGTGATGTTGCCGACAATGGCATTGCCTTGATTGTTGACGCTGGTTGTGGTGTAGCCCGCAGCGGGCGTTTCTGTAACGGTGTAAAGCTTGCCCTTTGGGAGACCGGTGATAACAGCCTTTTGCCCGTGCTTGAGCTTAATTTCGCCGCCGCTTTTGATTTTTTGCGCGGTGCCGCCGTCAATTTTATATGTATATTCACAGTCAGTATCAATAACCGACTGGCCGTTTTCAATGTTGTAAAAGTTTACGATAAACTCGAATTCTCTCGTTAAATGATCAACAGTCAACTGTCCACTGTCCACTGTCACCTGTTTTGTGATGGTCAGCTCGCCCTCCCGCGGCTCTTCCTCGGGGACATATTTGCCGCGGACATTGTTGGTTTTGTGTTGGGTCGCGTCCCGCCAGGCCATGGTGCCGCTCACAACCGCCGAACATAGGAAAATCAACGCAAGCAGGGCGCAGATGGATTTATACAGAAAAATCATTTGCGGCGCGGGTCTTTTTACGGCGGTCATGAGATCAGCTCCTTTCGACGTAGACTTTTTGAAACGCTCTTGCTTGATTTAAGGTTCAACTTAGAGCAAACAACGGTGTTTCAAAGGATTGTGGATAAAACAATTGATAACGCCGCCGCCCAAGCAGGGCTTTTGAGGACGCGCTGCGTGATGCGGAGGAAAAGCCTCTGCGTGGAAACGAATCACCCGCCCCTTGCGGGGGCACCCTCTTTGGAAAAGAGGGCTTGGGATTAGCCCCGGCTCCTTTTTCAAAGGAGCTGTCACCGCAGTGACTGAGGATTCATCCCGGCTCCTTTTACAAAGATGCTGTCACCGCAGTGACTGAGGATTCATCCCGGCTCCTTTTACAAAGGAGCTGTCACCGCAGTGACTGAGGATTCATCCGCCAGGCCATGGTGCCGCTCACAACCGCCGAACAAAGAAAAATCAACGCAAGCAGGGCGCAGATGGATTTATACAGAAAAATCATTTGCGGGGCGGGTCTTTTTACGGCGGTCATGAGAGCAGCTCCTTTCGGTGTTTTTTTGGGGGAACACTCTTTTTGTGTGAGCCTCTGGAACGCTCCCCGGCATTTCGTTTGGGATAGTTCAATCGGAATTCCGGACAATATTCCAGTCTTTTTTAGAATAAATTCTTTCAAAACGTGCGCTTTCAGTTTATAGGTATGACCGTGCATTAAATGACCCTGATAGCTTGCCAAGCTGTTTTTCACATCTTCCAATTCAATCGCGCCGGTAAAATAATCCTTTTGGAGTTTCATGAGCCGTCGTTTGTATCGGAGCTTGGATTGGGCTTTCAGCTTGCGGATAACCTTGCCTGTGTCGGTGAGATAAAACCGCCAGCCGAGAAATTCAACGCCGTTTCGCAAAGGAAAAATCTGTGTTTTTTCATTCAGCGTCAGTTTTAGTTCGCCTTCGACCACCGACCGCAAGTGTGTGAGCGCGTCTTTCAGAAACTCCTTATCGGGGTGGAGCAAAATCAAATCATCCATGTAGCGGGAATAATGCCTTATCCGCAGCTTTTCTTTAATCAAGCGATCCACCGGGTCGAGATAATAAACCGCGAACCATTGGCTGGACTGATTTCCAAGAGGCAAGCCCTTTCCGGGCCGGCCTTCGGTCGCGTAGCTGTTGATGTAATGAAACAGTAGGTCTTTGATGTCCTTATCCACAATGATTTTGTTCAGCCTTGCTTTTAACACCGCTTGGTCGATGCTGGCGAAATATTTGGAAATATCGCATTTGAGAATGTAACCGTCTGCGCCGTGCGCCTTGAAATGCTCTTGCATGAACCCTGTCAGGCGTTTCATCGCGAAGTGAGTTCCCTTGCCCAACTGACAGGCGGCGTTGTCGTGGATTACGCGCTTTTGCAACAGCGGGAGCAGGATTTCATCGCAGATACAGTGAAGCAGCACGCGGTCGGGATAATAAGCGGCGAAAATTTCGCGTGTTTTTGGCTCATGGATTGTAAAATGGTAGTAGCCGCGCATTTTATAGCTTTTGTTGACCAGCGCCTTGTGCATTTGGGTGAGGTTTTTCGCCAAATCCAGCTCGAATTTGATGACCTCGGTTTTACTGCGCTTGCCCTTTCTGGCGTTGATATGGGCTTTGTAGAGGTTTTGAAAATCGCAAATCTTTTCGTAATCCGTCACATAGTCACCCATATTTCCTTTTCAATTCATGCAAGAGGTTTAACGCGGTCATCGGCGTCATATCGTCCAAGGCAAGGTCACGCAGCTCATTGGGCAGGGTTTGTGCTTCGGGCGGAAGAGCCGCCGCGCCGCTTTGCTTTATATCGGGATTGATTTTGGCAAGCTCTTTGAGTGTTTCCAAAAATTCTTCCAGAAACGCGCTGTAAGTTTCGGTGTGGGAATCACCCGCGGTAACATCTGCGTTTGCGTTGACGATTTCCGAAACCTCGCGGTGTACAATCCCGCCGACGCCGGCCACGCCCGCCACTTGATTGCAAATAGCGATTTTATAGCCGTTTTCGGATAATGCCCGCGAATGCTTTTCCACCGCGCTTGCGGGAAACCCGCACATCGGGGTCGGGTGCTCGCCGCCGACGTTTTTCGGTGTGATTTTCAGCCCCAGCGTCTTGAAGGCGATATATGCGTCCTGCCCGAACATTTCGTAAAACCCGCCCAAGCGGAACATAATGATACATCCGGGATTTGCTTCTTTGAGCGTTCGGTATTGCGTCATCATAGGCTTTTCTGTTTTTTGAATGATACAGCCTCCTGTCTGTTAAAAGTCGTTGGCGGGAGAGGAACGCAATTGACAGTTGACAATGTACAATTGGCAATTATTTCTTGTGTTCCTCTCACACTTCCCGAAAACAAGCTTTGGTCTGCCGCCGCGCGGCGTCTGTGTCCGGGCTTGACCGCCAATATGTGTTTTTCTGAAAGCAGGTTTTCTTTTGTTTGGGATGGGATTTTTCGCTCAAAAAACCGCTTTGCAAAAGGGAAACAAATTCCTTTCCCCTCAGGGCACTGACCGCCTGAACACACAGGACGGTTTCTGGCTTAAACCTTTACGCTCATAATGGGTAAAGGCAAGAGGAAATCGGGACGGACGCCGTACGAATTGTTGACGTTATTGTTATTGACATTGCCGGACGACATATTGACTTGCGCCGCATTA
The DNA here is from genome assembly GCA_031273775.1 of Oscillospiraceae bacterium. Classification (GTDB taxonomy): domain Bacteria; phylum Bacillota; class Clostridia; order Oscillospirales; family Acutalibacteraceae; genus JAISRF01. Next base: position 557 of record JAISRF010000065.1, on the reverse strand, counting down.
TTCGTATTGTTGCGAGGGGAGCGGAGCCAATAGTAGGACGCGCAATCCATTATAATTTGTTCCCCGGACGGAAGCTCTGCCGCCGCCCGCAATAGATTTCAGTTTAACCGTAGCCAAACCGCTTTTTGTCGCTCAATATCCACGCGCCGATCATGTTCATGCAATCGACGGATTGCATGGAGATCTGCTCATAATGTTTGGGCAGAATCGCCTTCTCCTCTAATGCCACCTGCGCGAAATAGGCCAGTAGCCGAAGCTCGGTCAACGCCTCGTGCTGAAAATTCAGCCGCCGCTTGTAATTCAACTGTTTATCCGGGCCGTTTGCTACAAAGGTGTCGTTGGCGCGGTAGATGTGTTCAATGATATCCAGCGAAAGGTTTTGAATCCGGGTGGTGAAGATGAACCGGAATTGTTTTGGGCATTTCTGGGTGATGGTCATAATATATCTGCACAGATCCTTCGCCCGCATGACAACGGTCAGTTCGCTTTGCCTTTTTTCCGGCATCTTCTACCCTTCTCTCTTTTGAAATCCATTGCGGACGGCGGCATTGCCGCGC
>JAISRF010000035.1 GCA_031273775.1 Oscillospiraceae bacterium | reverse complement strand
TGCCACCTGTTTTCCATCGTGCAGAATCTTATAATTATCCCACAGAATCAAATCAGACACCGTGACGAATTCATATCCTTGGGCGGACAGCGTTTCTAAAATGTGCGGCAGAGCCTCCGGCGTGTTTTTGGCGGCGTTATGGAACAGACAAATGGAACCCGGTTTTACCTTAGAGGTTACCCGCTCTACAGTATAATCGACCGTTTTATCCATCCAGTCGTGGCTGTCCACATCCCACTGGATACACATCATGTTCCGATCCTGCAGCACGTCAATCAGATCGTTGCAGTATTCGCCGTAGGGCGCGCGAAATACCCGCGGTTTCACACCGGTAACGGCTTCAATCTTTTGATTGCACAAATCAATCTGCTGACCCATGTCCCCGGCGGAAAGATTGGGCATATGCGGGTGCTTATTGGAATGGTTGCCGATTTCAAAGCCGGCGTCGAACAACTGCCTGGTGGAATCGGGGTAATTCTCCACCCAGTCTCCCACAAGGAAAAACGTTGCTTTCGCGTTGTACTTGTGCAGGGTGTCAATGAGGATTTGTGTATCCTCGTTGCCCCAGGCCGCATCAAACGTAAGGGCGATTTTCTTTTCCTGCTGCTCGGCGCAATAGACCGGCAGTTTTTTTTTGTCCCCGGCGGCCACCGCCAAACTGATTGCCTTCACCGAAAGAGCAAGTACCAGCACACAAGCCACCGCTAACAGTCCGAGATTGACAAGACGTTTCCGCGTAATAATTACAAATTTCACAGTTAATCTCCTTTGCTAATATACTCTAATGTCTAATTTCTTTCCTCTGACACCTTGATTTCACAGCTTTCCTCTATGATTGGCTAACAAATATTTCACAATCAGGATTTCCGCGCACAGCGCCGCCACAAACCCAAAATTGTATCCGCCCCCGGAATTGTTGGGTTCATACATCACAATGGACTTGAACAAAAGCCCCAAAATCAGTGTAAGCGGGGCCAAAGCGCCGTGAAAAAGCCCTTCCCAAAAACCCGCCGGAGCCTCCGGGGCAGCGCTTCCCGCGGGAACGCAGGAGGAAAGGAACAAGGCTGCCACGCAAAGAGCCGGTATGTAACTTTTCAGCTTGCTCACGCCCATACCACGCATTCTCAATTCCGCATTAATAAAAGTATATGCATCCAGGGCTTGTCAATATTTTCCATAACAATTTATTTTTCGCCACCGCGGTGTGACAAGCTTTGCCGTTTGATTGACGTAAAATCTAATCCCAGGTATTTTTTAGGATGGGGAAACAAACTTCAACCATGCGGGGGAGATGTCGTACATATGAAAAATGAAGCGGTTATCGAAAGGCTTCCGGTAAAGGCTGTTGAGCGCGCAAAAACGGCGGGACTTCAATTTCTTTCTGCCTTGGTAGGCTTCATTTTTTCTCGCTCGGCTATTATGAACGGTATGTCCCCGTTTGGAGTCGCGGCGGCGGCAGCTATGCCTGCCAACAGCGCTTTGGCCGCCGGACTGGGCGCGGTGCTTGGTTACATAATGCCATTTTCCGGCAGTGATCCATTCCGGTATATTGTGTCGGTGGTGGCGGTATCGGTGTGCAAGTGGCTACTATCCGGGCTGTTTAAATTCACCCGTTCGCCCGGATTTTCGTCTTTCGCGGCGTTCGTTTCCCTGCTTGCCACCGGCGTGGCGATGAATTCAGTACGGGGAATGAACCTCGCCGACGGAGTGCTCACGGTCGCGGAGGCGTTGCTTAGTGCCGGCACAGCGTATTTTCTCACTTATACCGTAGCGGCTTTTTCCGGCGGGCGGGGAGTGAGAACCTTGAGCCACGCGGAGCTGGCCTCCATGCTGATCTCCTTTGGGGTTTTGCTGATTTCCCTCGCGCCGCTCAATATCGGAGGGGTTTCCCCGGCGCGGATTTTCGCCTGCCTCGCTGTCCTGACGGCGGCTCGGTACGGACGCGAGGCAGGCGGCGCCATTGCGGGAGCGGCAGCTGGCTTTGCCATGTCGCTGGCAGGCGGCGACGCTTTTTTCGCGGCGGCGGCCTTTTCCTTGGGCGGTCTGCTGTCCGGGGTATTTGCGCGGTTCGGGCGCATTGGCTGCGGCATCGCCTTTGTGCTCGCTAACGCGGTCGCCGCGGTTCGCATGGGCGGTGTGCCGGAAGCCGTTACCTGCATGTACGAAGTTTTTGCCGGTACGGTCATCTTCACCGTGCTCCCCCGCCGCGTACTGGTCAGAGCAGCGGAATTCTTGCAGGGCGTACCTGAAATGCCGCGCGTGGACGGGCTGCGGAAATCGGTGGTTAACCGGCTCCGCTTCGCTTCCGGCGCGCTTTGCGATGTCTCCCAAACGGTGGATGAGGTATCGGCGCGCCTTCGCCAGATTAACGCGCCGGCGCTGGACGAGGTCTTCGCCCAGGTGGAAGGGGACGCCTGTACCCACTGCAAGCTACGGGTTTACTGTTGGGAAACCGCCCGTGGGGACACGCTTTCCGCGTTGATTGCGGCCGGCAAAGGGTTCAAGCCCAATCAAGAGGCCACGGATCGAGTCTTGCCGGAGGAATTTTCCAAGCGGTGCGCCCGCCCAAAGGATGTGGCGGAGGCGCTCTCCCGGCGGTTCGCGCGGTATCAGGCTTACGAGGAAAGCGAAGCGCGGTTGACCGAGGTGCGTTCGGTGGTATCCGACCAGTTCACCGGTGTTTCCGAAATGCTGGATGACCTGGCGGCGGAGCTGGAGGATTCAGAACGGTTTGACCCCGATGCGGCTCTGCGAGTGGAAGCGGCACTGAAACAGGAGAACATTTTGGCGGCGGACATCGGCTGTTTTATCAACCGGTACGGGCGCATGACGGTGGAAATTGAGCTGGAAGGCGACGCCGGGCGGGTGAGCAAAAGCGTTTTGATGAACGCTGTATGTGAGGCCTGCAACCGCGAATTCGACGTGCCGGCGGCCATGAACCGCTCCCCGGTCGGTTCATTTGCCAATTCATATCAAAACAGCCGCCGAACTCTGATCACAGTGGCGGAAAGAGCGCGGTTGGCGGTGGATTTCGGTGCGGCTCAGCTTCCGGCAGCCGAGGGGCGGCTGTGCGGAGACGCCTTTGACTTTTTTAACGACGGCAAGGGTCGCGCCCTGTTTATTTTAAGCGACGGTATGGGGAACGGCGGGCGCGCCGCGGTGGACGGCGCCATGGCAAGCGGGCTGACGGCGCGGCTTTTAAAAGCGGGTTTCGGGTTTGACTGCTCGTTAAAAATCGTCAATTCGGCCATGCTGTTTAAATCCACGGACGAGAGCATTGCCACACTGGACATTTGCTGTGTGGATTTATTTTCGGGCGCGGCGCAGATGTACAAGGCGGGCGCGCCGGGCACATATTGGCGAAAAAACGGCAAAGCCGGCAAAACTGAAAGTCAGTCTTTGCCGGCGGGGATTCTGCGGGACACGCAGTTTGAACAGAACGTGACAACTCTCGGTCGGGAGGACATTTTACTCTTGGTGTCCGACGGAGTGTGCCCAGGCGAAGACGATTGGCTGCTTCAGGAACTGGAAAACTGGCGGCGCGGTGACGCGCAGGCACTGGCGGAACATATTGCCGATTCGGCGCGAAGACGAAGAGAAGACGGCCACAGCGATGACATTACGGTACTGGCGGGAATTCTAATGCGGAATTAAGCAATTTCAGAGTTGACAAAATGATGATTCTGTTTGATACCAACATTTGGAGCGGAAATCAATTCCCGCTTAAGGATTAATATTTCGCTTCATCGCCTTCAAAATCCTCCGCTTTCGCCACAGCTGTTTAAACCAACCCAAAACGCGGGACGTTACCGCCACCGTATGCTGGGCGATGATCACGAAAATCAGGATGATAATGCTTTGCTGATAGGTCAAATCAATCAGGGATAAAAGCCCTTGCATAAACAGCATCCCAAAGAGAAACAGACCGAACATCACGCCGTAAACCAGCTTGCGTAGGTTACTTTCCAACGGGTACACCTGCTTGATCATGCACAAACTCGCGATTCCGGTGGAAATCATGCAAAGGGTGGTGCGGGCTTCTTCCGTATAACCCATGACTTGAGAGATGACGGTAATCGCCGTGACGCTGAGGATGATGGTGATGGCGCCGGTAAGAGCGTTGTGAAGGA
>JAISRF010000228.1 GCA_031273775.1 Oscillospiraceae bacterium | reverse complement strand
GGATATCCTGTTCGTGCCAACGGGCAACCCCATCATTTGGCAAAACCTGAATTGCTGACACGTGTTAAACTTTTTTATGACGGCGGGCGCATACGACATTGGCTAGGCAGCAACAGCGTAAAAATGTATAACGAACAAAACGTGCTGCGTTTTGAGTTTACCATAAACGATCCGACAAAGTTCAAAATTTACAGGGCGACCGAAGGAAATGAGAGTGATGAGAAAAAATTTTTGTCCGTTCAAATGTAAAGCGAAACGCACGGGTGGTCAGCGAAAATCATCGAATATCAATAAAGATTTATCTTTAACCGATGGGTAGAAATCTTTTTGGCAAAAGATTTAACAAAATAGCAACAAAACACTTGCAATTTCCGAATTTCTGTGTTAGAATATTTAATGAAGAAAGATGAAGCGTGGAGAGTGGGGAGACCCACTCTTTGCTTTTGTAAACCTCCCCGGCACTTGCGCGCGAGCGGATTGGTGAGGAGAGCGATTGGAGGCGGCGAAAATGTCGCGGACAGCGGAGCGCGCCCACGAGCTTTGCCGTGGGCAGGCGGAGTCGTTGGGGCTTACCTTGTGGGACGTGCGTTATGTGAAAGAAGGCGCGGATTATTATTTGCGCTTTATGATTGACAAACCCGGCGGCGTGTTTATTGAGGACTGCGAAAAATTATCCCGGGCGATAGACCCGCTGCTGGATGAGGCGGATTTTCTTCGGGAACGCTACATTTTAGAGGTTTCGTCCCCGGGAATCGGGCGGGAGCTTTGCCGCCCGGAACATTTCCCGCCGTTTTTCGGGTGTGACGTGACCATAAAGCTAATCCGACCGCTAAACGGAATCAAACAGGTAACCGGAAAACTGGTAGAGTTTAACAGAGGCGCGGTCACCGTGGAACTGAAGCGTGAGCGAAAGACCTTTCAGGCCGGTGAATATTCGCGAATCAACTTATTTGAAGAAATCTAAATTTTATAAATACTTATCGGAGGGGTTAAACGGTCGTGAACAACGCGGAATTTTTTGCGGCGCTCGCCATCATGGAAAAGGATAAAGGTATACCGGCCGCGGAGCTGGCGGAAAAAATCGGTAATGCCATAGCGGTTGCCGTGCGAAAGGATTATGGTAACAAGGACAACGTTTTTTGCAGCATCAATATTGAAAATCATGCTTTTGAGCTGTTTTTACGGAAAACCGTAGTGGAAGAAATTACTGACCCGAACACGGAAATCCTGATTGACGATGCCGTCAAATATGATAAAAAGGCCATTCCCGGCGGCGAGGTGGAAATTAAGCTTGACACCGCGCAGTTGGGTCGTATTGTGGCGCAGACCGCCAAACACGTTATCCGTCAGGGAATCCGCGAAGCGGAAAGAGAGCAAACCCTTGCCGAATTCGAAAGTCTGATGAACCAGTTAATCACCGTTACGGTGGTTCGCTCAGACCCGCGTACCGGAAATATCACCGTGCGGGTGGGTAAAAACGAGGCGATTCTGCCGAGCAAGGAACTGCAGGCCGGCGAAGTATTCCGGGAAGGTCAGATGATTAAAGTGTACGTCGCGGATGTGCACGATACCGAAAAAGGTCCGAAAATTATGCTGTCCCGCACCAACCCCGGTCTGGTTCGCAAGCTTTTGGAAAACGAGATTCCTGAAATTTACGACGGCACCATCGAGATTAAATCCGTTGCCCGCGAAGCCGGTATGCGCACCAAAGTCGCGGTGTGGTCGGGAAATGAAAACGTGGACGCGGTGGGTAGCTGTATCGGGCCCAAAGGCGCGCGCGTTAACCGTGTGGTAGATGAACTGGGCGGCGAAAAAATTGACGTAGTGCGATATTCCGAGAACCCGCTGGAATTTTTGGCGGGGGCGTTGTCACCCGCCGAAGTGCTTTCCGCGGAGTTGGAACCCGATAATCCCAAGGTGTGCCACGTGATTGTGCCCGATAATCATCTGTCGCTGGCCATCGGCAATAAGGGGCAAAATGTGCGCCTTGCCGCCAAACTGACCGGTATGAAGATTGACATACGCCCGGAAAGCGCCCCGCTCCCGAATCCTTCGCCTCCGGAAGTTGAGTAGAGGCGGTCGTCCTCGGTCGCCAGCAAACCAAAATTGCAGGGGTGGCCACCCTCGGTCGCCCGGTGGAGATTGACAAATTGGAAAAAAAGGTTCCTTTACGCACCTGCGCAGGTTGCGGGGAGATGAAATCAAAAACAGAATTGATTCGCGTTGTGAAATCCCCGGAGGGGACGGTTTCATTGGATCTGACAGGGAAAGCACCCGGTCGCGGCGCTTATATCTGCCGGTCTGCGGAGTGCCTGAAAAAAGCCCGCAAGACCCGGCGGTTTGAGCGGGGGTTCAAAATGAAGCTGCCTGATGACGTATATGACCGGATGGAGGAAGCGTTGAGTGAGAGAGGGAACCGCGGACAGGCGGGCACAGAGTCCTGACCCTGCGGATAATTCAAAAAAACTTTTGGCTTTTTTAGGTCTGTGCCGCCGCGCGGGGTTTCTGACTGCCGGTTTCAAAGCGGTGGTAGACGACATTAACACAGGCAAGTCCAAAGCGGCTATCGCGTGTTCGGACATCTCTGAGAAAACCTTTAAGGAATTGTGCTTTTTCGCCGGGAAACGGAATATTTCTGTTTTTCGGCTGGATATAAATTCCGTCGTCTTATCCGCCGCAACCGGCACAAAGGCGGGCGTATTTTGTATAAATGATGAGGGATTCGCTCAAAAATTATCACATCTGATTTCTGATGTCTAATATCTAACGTCTAACAGGGGGCAACCGGCTTATGATAATTAAATACAGGGTTCACGAGGTGGCGGCGGATTTTGGCGCCGATGCCAAGGAAATTCTGGAAGTTTTGAAAAAGGTGCTGGGAGAAAACAAAAACCGCATGACGGCGCTGGAAGAACCGGAGCTGGACGTGATTTTTGATTATTTTACCCAACAGCGCGCCGTGAAAAGCTTTGATGAATATTTTGCGGAAGCGGACGCCGCGCGAGAAGCGCGCAGAGCCGAGAAACAAGCGGAACATGACCGTAAATACGCGGAGCAGCTTGCCATTTTGGAGCAGATTAAAGCGGCGCAGAAAGCGGAGGAGGAAAAGAAAAATCCGCCCAAGCCCGCGAAAAAGACATCTGTGAAGCCCGGCACAGCTGCAAAGCCCGAAAAGCCGCAGGGTGAGAAAAAGCCCGCGCAGTCTCCTGTTTTCATTCCGCCCCAGCCCAAAAAAGAGAAAAAGCCCGGAGAAGCCCCAAACCGCGGCCCCGGCGAGGTTCGCCACGTGGATACGCGTTCCACCCATGTGGAACTTGACCGTTATAACGAGCGTTATGAAAACATTGCTCCCGCTTCTCCCAAACGGGATTTCGGCGGTCAGAACAAGCAAAAAATCAAGCAAAAATCCCACGAATACCGCAAGCCCTTTGGCGCGAAGCGCGAGAGCGAAGCGGATAAGCTGCGCCGTTTGCAGCTTGAACGCATTAAGAAAACCCCCATCACGGTTCAAATCGGGGATGAAATCACCGTGCAGGAGCTTGCCTTACGCATGAAAAAGACCGCCAACGAGGTCATTAAAAAGCTCATGTTCCTCGGTGTTATGGCTTCTTTAACCGAAACCATTGATTTTGACACGGCGGAGCTGGTCGCAACGGAATTAGGCGCGCGCGTGGAGCGTGAAGTCGTAGTTACCATTGAAGACAGGATTATAGACGACACCGCCGACTCCGAGGAAAACCTTAAAGCCCGTAACCCCGTTGTTGTGGTTATGGGTCACGTTGACCACGGCAAAACATCGCTTCTTGACACCATACGCAAGTCTGACGTCACCTCCACGGAAGCCGGCGGCATCACTCAGCATATTGGCGCGTACCGCGTACCGATTGCCGACCGCGAAATAACCTTTTTGGATACCCCCGGCCACGAGGCGTTCACCTCCATGCGTCAGCGCGGAGCTATGGTCACTGATATCGCGATTTTGGTGGTCGCCGCGGACGATGGCATCATGCCACAGACTATTGAGGCGATTAACCACGCCAAAGCCGCCAACGTGCAGATTATCGTAGCAGTGAATAAAATCGACAAAGACAACGCAAATCCCGAGCGTGTTTTGCAGCAGCTCACGGAACACGGGTTGGTGCCGGAGGAATGGGGCGGCGAAACCATTTGCGTACCGGTTTCGGCGGTGCAGGGAACCAATATAGATAAACTGCTGGAAAGCGTGATTTTGGTCGCGGACATGCTTGAACTCAAGGCTAACCCCGACCGCCGCGCGAAAGGTACGGTCATTGAGGCGAGACTGGACAAAGGCCGCGGGCCTGTTGCCACATTGCTGGTGCAAAACGGAACCCTGCGTGCCGGTGATATTCTGGTTGCCGGCGCCAGCGTGGGACGTGTGCGCGCCATGTTGAGCGACAAGGGTGAAAAGCTGGAGGAAGCCGGTCCCGGCATTCCGGTGGAGATTACCGGTCTGGCGGAAGTCCCCGCCGCGGGTGACGAATTCGACGCCGTCACCGATGAACGCCTTGCCCGCGAATTGGTGGGTCAGCGCAAGCAAAAGGCGAAGGACAACCTTTGGGGTACCGCCGAAAAGGTCACGCTCGACAACCTGTTTGACCAGCTCCAGCAGGGTGAAATCAAGGATCTTAATGTAATAGTCAAGGCCGACGTACAGGGTTCCGTAGAGGCGGTCAAACAGTCGCTGGAAAAAATCGCCAACGAAGAGGTGCGCGTAAAGGTTATTCACGGAGGCGTGGGCGCGGTCAACGAGTCCGACGTCATGCTGGCGGGCACAAGCAACGCCATCATTGTCGGGTTTAATGTGCGGCCTGATCCGGTTGCGCAGCAAAACGCCGAATTGCAGGGT
>JAISRF010000186.1 GCA_031273775.1 Oscillospiraceae bacterium | reverse complement strand
CTACGCTGGACGGTAACGGCATGGGTGTTGTCGCTCGTTCCCCGGTTTGGGGAAGTCTTGGCGCACCTGTCGTTTGGTTACGCAATCCCGGACGTATCCGTCTGCCTTATTCTGCGGGGCTTAATTCTTCCGCCGCTTTCTTTGTCAAGGAGCAATCAAGACTGTTAAATCTCTTTATCAGCCCGTAAAAACGCACCGCCCAACCATGCGCTTTTACGGAACGACAAAAAGCCGGGAAAAGGTGTGCGTGGAAGGGGAAACACGCACACCTTCCCCGGTGGGGTCAGGCTACCCGGAATTTGAGAATACGGGTAAGCAATTTAGTTTCCAGCCGACGTTTCATTTCCGGGTCAACCACCTTATGTACATTGCCGTAAGGATCAAAGCAAAGACGGCTGGAAAGGGACAGGATATATCCATTGTAATGCCGCAGAATGGCATTGATAGCGCACACGTCGCCGGACGCGGCGGCTTCTATCGTTTCAAATGGCGGCAGGGAATGATTACTGATCGTTTTTTTCGTCATTCGGGGATTCCTCCTTCATCAGATTTTTCAACAGGTCAAGCCCGGTCATTCGGTGCTTGTAAATGGTTTTGCGATTGTTTTGAAACAACGCGGCAATTTCGGCGTCGCTCATGTCCAAAAAGTAAGCCATCAGGATAATCTCGCGCTTGTGGTCAGGCAAGGCGTTCAAGGCTTCCGCCAGCAGATCATCCCGTACCGCAATGTCAAAGCCGTTTACATTGTAATGCGTGGTGTCGATTGAATACTCGTCAACCGTCAGGAGCTTGTCCAACTCCGCCTCGGACAAATCCGAGAAAGTGATTTCACGCTTTGCCCGTGTCGTGATTTCTTTTTTGTAGCTGTTTGCCTCGCCGCTCAAAACCTTTTTGGCAAGGCTGTCAAACTGTTGTCGGATCCGCTTTTTGTCAGCGGGTGATAGGCTCATAGGGTGTCCTCCCTTCGTTTCGGGAGCGGCCATTTTCGTAACCGCTCATTTTTCCCCTTTCACTCATTAGCCCCGAAGCGGGGTATGGGTTTGTGGTCTTTCGCCGGGAAAAAATTTAGGGAGGACGGATTTTCCTGCGAAAAAAGAAACGCGCCAAAGTCCCCGAACACAGTAAATCCGGGGATTTTGACGCATATAAAAAGCGCAAAGAGCGAAACAAAAAATTGCTCCGCGCTCTGCGCTTATTTAATGTTCTGTTGTCGTGGGCGCACCAAAAGACAGGTCTGCCATTAGAAAACAGCCGATCTTTTCTACATATATAAAACCGTTGTTAGTGTGGGCGTTCTTTTTCCTTCCTTGTCATTTTCGTTCACCTCAAAATGGAGAGAAAATACCCGCCGGCGGCATAACCATTTCGGCGGGCGTCTTTTTACTCGAAAGAATATTAATTATTTTATTCACTATACAAATTGTTTCCATAATAATAGCGCCGTAAAATACACAATGTCATTACTAAAAGAATAGGCCAGCCCCGCTTGCTCACACAGCTTGCCGACGTCGATGCCAAACGCCGACAGGGATTCCATTTTTACGTCCGGCTTTACGCAGGGTACGGGATAGCTGCATTGTTCGCAAAACACACAGCCGCCGCTTGTCAGCGGCAATATTTTCAGGGCATCCGGCTTCACCGCTTCTATAAAAGCCTTAAAACGGAAGTTGTGCGCCCGGTTTAATGCCTTGTACGCTTCCGGCGCGGTCGGAGGATTCAGTTCGGTAATGGATTGCAAAAGGATTCCATTTTCAAACCCCTGCACCTTTTCTCTGCATTCCTCCAGCGTCCCGCAACCGGGCGGGCACACCCAGTTTTGCCCGTGGTTCGGACACCCTTGCGGATTGCAGTATGCCCGAAGCTCCGGCTTACACTCGATGGATATATTGCGTATTATTTTCACCTGTGAAAACCCCAGCGATTTTGCCGTGTTCAGATAATCCGGCATCACAATTCCTGCCTTTCTTTGCTATGCCGCTCTGATTTAGCCCCCTTTTTTACTTCCCCGATTCCGTATTTATACTGCATTCGCTCCAGCACACTCCCAATCGGAAAGGTGAACACCAGCAAGAATATGACATTGGAAACCGCGTAGGTGGCCGTGACCGGGAGCGCGGTGACAACATAGGCGATGTAGCGGGTCAGATTAAAGGTTCCGTCCCACCACAGGGTCGTCCATGTATCCATCAGCAGGGAGTAGATTATGCCGGAAAATACGCCGTATACCGCCAGCAATATCATTGGAATCGGTTTGCGTTCGCGGATGAGCGGTGCGATCAGTCCGGCGATCAGGCCGATAACACCCCATGAAAACATCTGAAAGGGCGTCCACGGCCCCTGTCCGAAATAAAAATTGGAAATCACCGCCGTAAGCGCCCCGGTGACGAAGCCCGCCCGCGGTCCGAAATAAATGGCCGTGATTACCACAATGGCTGTCACCGGTTTAAAATGCGGAACGGCGGCAAAAATGAACCGCCCTACCGAGGACATGGCGATCATCACCGCGATGATAATCAGCAGCTTGCCGCTGCTCTCACTTTTTTCAAAGGACATGAAAAAGGGAACGCAGGCTAAAAACGCGACCGCCAGCGCGATAAAGGCGTACTGGCGGTCTTTAAACACGGTCACACCCAGCAGGATGACAGCCGGAATCGCCAGCAGTAAAATCAGATATTGCAAGGCTGTTTTCGCTTTATTATTCATGCGCCCGCCTCCGTTTTTACCGTATCATTCTGTTTGCAAAGCGCAATAACTTCCTCACAGGTGACGGCGTTTTGATACATATGCCGCGCAATACGGTTGGCGGAGGTGGTATAAAAATTGTTTTCGGAGAAGAAGCTGTTTGGCGTTTCTTCCGATACGATCTCGCCGTCAAAATACAGGGCGCAGCGGTCGGCATTGACGGCGGCAAATTCCACGTCGTGAGTGACGATGACCACTGTGATACCCTGCTGCTTTAAGTCCTTCAGGATGCCGGAAAGCGTTGCTTTGGCAAAAGCGTCAATGCCTTTGGTCGGCTCGTCAAGCAGTAATATTTGCGGCTTTAGCAGCAGCATTTTTGCCAGTGCGCATTTTTGCTGTTCGCCTCCGCTTAAATCGTAAGGGTGCTTGTCCAGCAGATGCTCAATGTGGAGTTGCCCGGTGATGTCACCGATTAGCGTTTCTTTTTCGTCCTTCTTGTATTCCATCACCTTGCAGATTTCGTCAAAGTCCTCCCGGACATTGTTTTTTAAGAACACCGTCTGAGGATTCTGCGGCAGCAGAGCGACATTGTGGCGGTACAGCTCGTTTCCCTTATAATCCTTGATCTTTTTGCCGCCGATTACGATTTTGCCGCGATACGCTTTATTCAGCCCGGACAGTACGTTCAGTGTGGTGGTCTTACCGGTTCCGTTGCCGCCCAGAATGCAGAAGATTTCCCCCTTGTATACGCTGAAAGACACGCCCCGCATGACGTCGGGCAGGTCGCGCTCATAGCGAAACCACACGTTTTTCAGCTCGACCGCCAACGCTTCGTCATGGCGGTATTCGGGCAGTTCCAGCGCGTTAATTTTATTGGTGAAATGTTCGGAAAGAAAATTGCGCCCGTCTTTCACTGTGAGGGGGCAGTCACCGCCTGTATCCAGTCCGCCCCAAATCCGCACGGCGCTGGGCAGTCCCGCCAGCATGGGATGCGCCGGGTCAAGCTCTTTCAGCAGCCGCCCGATTTCGCGGGGATGGTTGTAGATCAGCGCCCTGCCGTCCTCCATCACCAGCACCTTGTCGGCGGCGGGAAACACATCCTCCAGCCGGTGCTCCACAAGGATAATGGTTAGTCCCAGTTCCTTGTTGAGCTTTTGCAGGGTGTTTATAAAATCCGACGCGGCGATGGGATCGAGCTGACTGGTCGGCTCGTCTAAAATCAACACTTCCGGCTGCATAACCATACCCGACGCTAAATTTAAAAGCTGCTTCTGACCGCCGGAC
>JAISRF010000105.1 GCA_031273775.1 Oscillospiraceae bacterium | reverse complement strand
GGGGGAATTCTCAAATATTAAAAACCGGGGAAACCCATTTACTTGCACAGAATATCCATTCCCTAAACGACTGTACCGCCGTTTTTCAGGAGGCAATTAACAACGGAGATGTCTTTGACGAAAACATTCTGAAAAACATTGACCAAATCAAACGCTTTACTCGAAAGCACAACACAATCAAAGACCTTCTGCTTCAAAAATTTTCCGCGGGTGAAATAAGCTTTCAAAAATTCAGCGCCGTTTTACAGGCCGTGGAAAGCCTAATTTACATGAATATGCGCAGTATTCTAAACAAAATTGCCGCGTTTGACATGGAAGAATACGAAGCATTGCAACGAAAAAATTTCCGAAACATCGATTTTCCGGAAGAAAAAATGGCCATTTACAATGAGTATATCAGCTTTGTGGGCAACGCCACCAGAACCAACGAGGAAATTTTAATCAAGCTGGACAAAATGCTTTTGGAGATTTCACGGTACAACAGCCTGGAAGACGGCGACGCGCAAAAGCTCCCCGCCATGGTAGAGTTGGACGAACTGATTAAAAACGCAAGCCTGTACAAATAGAAAAAAGCACAGGAAAACCGGTTGTTGGCAGACTCAACGCGGAAAGTCCCGGACAAATTACGCTTGACGAGGTCACGCCCAAAAGAAAAACCGGAAATTCCGATTTTCTACTTGAAACACAAAACAACGAGGAGGAACCGCCATGAATTTTTTCAAAAACACCACGGTGAAGTTGGTTTTGATTGCCGTTGTGGTTTTTGGGCTGATTTTCAGCGTCGTAACCGTGACGCGGAATTGGGGGAAAACCAAAGATACCGTCGATACCGAAGCCGCCTTAAAAAAGCTGGACAGTCTGTACGGCAAGCTGAACGTGACCACGCTTACGCCTCGCAAGGAGAGCGTGGATTTGTCGGCGATCAATTCCGCCGCGAGCCTGCCGGACATTTCTCTTTACCCCTTTGTGGCTCAGCCGGAGACGGTCGATTATATTGAAATTTACTCCTCCCCCGAAAAAGCCGGATCGAGCTATGAGAGTTGGCTGATTGATGTGGCCGACCGGTTTAACAAAAGCGGCGCGTCCGTGGACGGAAAGCCGGTTTCTGTGGGCGTCCGCAACATCTCCAGCGGCCTTGGTGTGGATTATATCACCTCCGGCAAATACAAGCCCGATGTTTTCGCGCCCTCCAACGAGTTGTGGGGCGATATGCTCACTGATAAGGGAATCAAGGTGACCATGATTGAAAAGCGTATCGCGGGCAATGTAGCCGGGGTGGTACTGTCCAAGATAAAGAATGATGAAATCGTGAAAAAATACGGCGCAATCAATTCCAACATCATTGTAGACGCCGTGCTGAACGGCGAGTTGGCCATGGGGTATACCAACCCGTTCGCCAGTTCAACCGGGCTGAATTTCCTGCTGACCACCCTGTATACGCTGGACAAAACCGCTCCTCTCGGTGACGCCGCCATCTCCCGGTTGCAATCCTTTCAGGACAATATCCCTTATGTGGCGTACAACACCATGCAGATGAAGGAATCAGCCAAAAGCGGCTCGCTGGACGGTTTTGTTTTGGAATACCAGACCTACGTCAATTCCCCTGACATAAAATCAAACCATACCTTCACCCCCTTTGGGGTGCGCCATGACGCGCCGGTTTACGAGGTGGGGGAACTGCCGGAAATCAAAAAGCAGATTGCCCGCCAGTTTATGGATTTCTGCAAAACGCCTGAAAGCCAAAAAATGGCATCTGACAAAGGTTTCAACGGCTTGGACAGCTATGTGTACGAGTTTGAAAAGCCGGACGGCGCGGTCATTTCTCAGGCTCAGCAAATCTGGAAAAAGGAAAAAAACGGAACCAGCGAGCTGACCGCCGTGTTTGTGGCGGACATTTCGGGCAGTATGGACGGCGCGCCGCTCCTGAAGCTGAAAGAGAGCCTGACCGGCGCGGCAAAATATATCAATTCGGAAACAAACATCGGACTTGTTACCTTTTCGGACAACGTAAACCTTGCCCTGCCAATCGCCAAATTTGATTTGAATCAGCGAGCTTATTTTACCGGCGCGGTGAAAGATATGCGCGCGGGCGGCGGCACGGCCATGTTTGACGCCATCGCGGCGGGCATGAAAATGCTGACCGATGCCAAGGTGCAAAACCCCGGCACCAAGCTGATGCTGTTTGTGCTCACGGACGGCGAGACCAACCGTGGTTATTCACTCAACAATGTGGAAAGTGTAATCCGCAACCTAAAAATCCCCATTTACACCATCGGATACAATGCCGACATCAGCGTACTGCAAAACCTGTCCAATATCAACGAGGCAACGAGCATCAATGCGGAAACCGATGACGTTGCCTACAAGCTGGAAAGCCTGTTCAACGCGCAAATGTAATGCGCGGATTTTTGAAAGGATGAACTTAAAAATGCAAATGGAAATCGTCAACACCCAGATCTTGAAGCAAGACGTTGAAGCCGAGGTGAAGCCAGCGGACGGTGATGTGATCGCGCTCCAAAAGTTGGCAGAACAGAACGCGGATGAAATTATGATGCTGGATTTAGACCGGTTGGATGAGAAACGCAGGATGTTAAAATCCATTGAAGAGTTCGGCCTGGACACCATCCAGAATTCTTCCCGCAAAAACACGCTGTTGCAAACCACCATCGGCAATCTTTCCAAAGAGGGCGAGGACGGCGGTTCGGTTTCAAACGGGCTTGCGGATTTGCATCGGGAAATCAAGGATTTGGATCCGTCCCCGCTCGACTTTTCCAAGACGGGAGTACTGGGAAAGCTGTTCAACCCCATCCGGCGCTATTTTGAAAAGTACGAAAAAGCGGACGGCGTGATTCAGGACATTATCGTGTCCTTGGACAAGGGCAAAAACACGCTGAAAAACGACAACACCACACTGGATCTGGAAGAAGAAAGCCTGCGGGAAATTACCAAAAAGCTTAACGCTCAACTCACGCTGGGCATGGCGATGGATCAGCAGATTTCGGCGCAGATTGAACTGGCAAAGGCGCGCGGTGAGGATGAAGAAAAAATTCATTTTGTTACCGATGAAATTCTGTTTCCGCTCCGTCAGCGAGTAATGGATATGCAGCAGATGATAGTAGTGAACCAGCAGGGAATCATAGCCATGGAAGTGGTCAAGCGCAACAACAAAGAGTTGATCCGCGGCGTGGACAGGGCGAAAACCGTTACGGTTACGGCGCTCCGCACGGCGGTGATGGTAGCAAGCGCGTTGTACAACCAGAAAATCGTGCTTCATAAAATTGAGTTGTTGAACGAAACCACCGGCAATATCATCGCCGCCACAGGCAGGATGTTAAAGGAACAGGGCGCGGCCATCCAAAAACAGGCGACGGAAAGCTCCATTTCGCCGGATGTGCTCAAACAGGCGTTTCAGGATGCCCTGTCCGCTCTGGAAGACATTTCCATCTTTAAGCAGCAGGCGCTACCAAAAATGCACGAAACGGTGGCGCAGTTCAGAACGCTTGCCGAAACGGGCGAAAAGGAAATCACGCGCCTGGAAAGAGCCGGGGAGGAATGAGATCCACGGAATACAATGTTGACGGAAAGGGTGATATCTTAGATACCCTGAGCATCCGCGGCATGTTTCAGGGAAAGGGTTGAGTTCGCGAAATGGCGTATATTTGAGCCTTTTTTCACTAATTGTACAAGTTCATTGCCTTTGTCAGTTCTCCGCCCACCACCAGTGCCGCCGCCTTGCTTGTCCGCGTAAGTGAAGCCTTGACCAAAGCGGCTTCCTCCGGCGAAAAGCGGGAGAGCACCCACGCCGCCAAATCGAAGTCCGGACGGGGTTTTTCTCCCACGCCGATTTTTACGCGGGGAAATCTGTCGCTCCCGGTGAGGTAAAATATACTCTTCAGGCCGTTGTGTCCGCCGTCTGTACCAAAGGGGCGGACGCGGATTTTTCCCGGGGGCAGGGAAATGTCGTCAAACAGCAAAAGTACACGCTCCGGCGGCAACTTGTAAAACGCCATCGCGTCCCGGACGGCTTCCCCGGAATGGTTCATAAAGGTCTGCGGCTTTAACAGCAAACAGCGGACGCCGTCCACGCAACAGTCCCCGCAGAGCGACTTGAAACGTATTCTTTTTATGTTGGCGCTGTGTTCCCCGGCCAGCAAATCCAAAGCGAGAAACCCGGCGTTGTGCCGGGTGTTTTCATATTGCGCGCCGGGATTGCCCAATCCGGCAATCAGCCACTCCGGGGCGTTTAAATTTGAAAAGGATTTCTTTTTGAAGAACACGCCATACTCCTTCAATCCACCAATTCCGGCTCAAAGCTTACCTTCCATGGCAGGCCGCACAGGTTAAGCTGCTCCATAAACGGATCCGGGTCAAATTCTTCAATGTTAAACACGCCCGCGCCCCGCCATTTACCGGTAACCAGCATCATCGCGCCAATCATGGCCGGAACGCCGGTGGTGTAAGAAATTGCCTGAGATCCTACCTCGCGGTAGCATTCCTCGTGGTCGCACACATTGTATATATACACATTTCTGGGTTTGCCGTCTTTCACCCCTTGAAAAATACACCCGATATTGGTTTTCCCCTTTGTGCGCGGTCCCAAAGACGCCGGGTCGGGGAGAACCGCCTTCAAAAATTGCAGGGGCACAATCTGTTTTCCCTCGTAATCGATCGGCTCAATGGACGTCATGCCAACGTTTTGCAGACATTGCAAATGTGTAAGGTAATTTTGAGAGAAAGTCATGAAAAAGCGCATTTTGCGAACCCCGGGAATGTTGACAGCCAGCGATTCAAGCTCCTCGTGATGTAGCAGATACATGTCTTTTTTGCCGATTTCCGGGAAGTAATATACCCGTTTGACGGACAGGGGAGGGGTCTCGATAAAACGGCCGTTTTCAAAATACGAACCGTTGGCGGTCACCTCGCGGATGTTGATTTCCGGATTGAAATTGGTTGCGAAAGGATAACCGTGGTCGCCGGCGTTGGCGTCCAAAATATCAATCTGATGAATCTCGTCAAAAAAGCGCTTCCCGGCGTACGCCGAAAACACACCGGTCACGCCAGGGTCAAAGCCGCTCCCCAAAAGCGCGGTTATGCCGGCCTCCTTAAAGCGGTCATGGTACGCCCACTGCCATTTGTACTCAAACCTGGCGGTGTCCTCCGGCTCGTAATTGGCGGTATCCATATAATTCACGCGGGTGGCAAGGCAGGCGTCCATAATGGTTAAATCCTGGTACGGCAGAGCCACGTTTACAACCACATCCGGCTTGAAGCCGTTTATTAGGTCAATCAGTTCTTGGGTATTGTCCGCGTTCACGGCCGCCGTGTGGATTTTGGTTTTGCCGCCCTGTAATTTTTCTTTGAAAGCATCGCATTTGGATTTTGTGCGGCTGGC
>JAISRF010000062.1 GCA_031273775.1 Oscillospiraceae bacterium | reverse complement strand
GCGGTGAAGAAACCGCGCTGATCGCCTCCATTGAGGGCAAGCGCGGAATGCCGACACTTAAACCGCCATTCCCCGCGGAAAAAGGCTTGTTCGGCAAGCCCACCGCCATCAACAATGTGGAAACTCTGGCCACGGTTCCCCTCATTCTGCGCATGGGAGCGGACGCTTATCAACAGCTTGGCACACCGTCCTCCAGAGGTACCAAAACCTTTGCGCTCACGGGGCACGTTGTCAACACCGGGCTGATAGAGGTGCCCTTCGGCGCGACCCTGCGGGAAATCGTGGGCGATATCGGCGGCGGGGTGACAGACGATGCCGGGAACCTCTGCGGCTGTGATTTCAAGGCGGTGCAAATCGGTGGGCCCTCCGGCGGTTGCCTGACGAAAGAGCATCTTGATCTGCCGCTGGATTATGACAATCTGCAAAAGGTCGGCGCAATGGTCGGCTCGGGCGGATTGGTCGTAATGAATCAATCCACCTGTATGGTGCAGATTGCCCGCTTTTTCATGCAATTCACCCAGAATGAATCTTGCGGCAAATGCGTGGTCTGCCGGGAAGGCACGCGGCAAATGCTGGCGCTGCTCGACGATATTATCGAGGGCAGGGCGACGGCGGAAACGCTGGCTTTGTTAGAAGATCTGGCGCAAACGGTGAAGGTCGGGTCGCTGTGCGCACTGGGCAAGACCGCGCCTAACCCCGTGCTTTCCACGCTGCGCTATTTCCGTGAGGAATATGATGCCCACGTGAGGGGAAAACGCTGTCCCACCGGGAATTGTGAGAAATTAGCCACGTTTAAAATCATTCCCGAAAAGTGTAAATGCTGTTCCCTCTGCGCACGCAAATGCCCCGTAGCCGCGATTGAGGGCGCGAAGGGCATTCCCTATGTGATTGACCCGGATAAATGCGTTAAATGCGGCGTTTGTATCGGCAACTGCAAATTCGGCGCGATTGTGAAAGGATGAGTGCAATGAAAAATTCAACCGCGGTTATCGATCATGTGGTGATCCCGATTGAACGGGAACGCAATCTGTTAGAGCTGATCCGCAAGGCAAACATTGAACTGCCCACTTTTTGCTATCATTCCGAAATCAGCGTATACGGCGCTTGCCGTATGTGCATGGTGGAGGTGGAAGGACGCGGCATTGTCCCCGCCTGCTCCACCAAAGCGGAGGACGGCATGGTCATTCACACCAATACCAAACAAATCCGCGGTATGCGCAAGATGATTATTGAGCTGATGCTGGCCAGCCACGACCAAAACTGTACCACCTGTCCCAAAAGCGGGGACTGCCGCTTGCAGATGATCGCCAAGCAACTGGGTGTGGAAAAGGTGCGCTTCAAGCAGATGAACACCGCTTTGCCGGTGGATTTATCCTCGGACGCGATTCTGCGCGACCCCGGCAAATGTATTCTCTGCGGTGACTGTGTGCGGGTTTGCAGTGAAATTCAGTCGGTTGGGGCGCTGGATTTTGCTTACCGTGGCTCCAACGCGCGGGTGGTCACCTGCTTTAACAAAGGGATCGGTGAAATTGAGTGTGTGGGCTGTGGGCAGTGTGTCAAGGTCTGCCCGGTGGGGGCGCTGACCCCAAAATATCAAATCAGCGGCGTGTGGGACGCGATCTACGATAAAAGCAAAACCGTGGTGGTGCAGATTGCCCCGGCGGTACGGGTGGCGCTTGGCGAATATTTCGGACACAAGCCCGGCACGACCACCATCGGGCAGATCATCTCCGCTTTGCGGCGCATGGGCTTTGACCGGGTATATGATACCTGCTTCGGCGCGGATTTCACCGTGATCGAAGAGGGTCGGGAATTTTTGGCGCGGTACGAAAAAGGTGAGAGGTTGCCCCTGTTTACCTCCTGCTGCCCTGCCTGGGTGAAATTTGCCGAGCAGTATTATCCCGATATGCTTTCTAACCTCTCCACCTGCCGCTCTCCCCAGCAAATGTTCGGCGCGCTGTGCAAGGATCAGTTGTGCAAGGATTTAAACATCGCCCGCGAAGATTTAACCGTGGTTTCCATCATGCCCTGCACGGCCAAAAAGTTTGAGGCGAACCGGGAGGAGTACAAAACCGAAGGCAATCCGGATGTGGATTATGTAATAACCACCAAAGAGCTTTCGCTGATGATTAAAGAAAGCGGCATTGATTTTAACAATCTGGAACTGGGTTCTTTCGATATGCCTTTTGGCTTTGCCACCGGCGCGAGCGTGATTTTCGGCTCCTCCGGCGGGGTGAGTGAGGCGGTGTTGCGTTTTGCCGCGGACACCCTGCAAAAGGGTTCGGCGCGGGAGTTTAAGCAATTTCGCGGGCAGGACGGCACAAAAATCGGCGAGATTGAAATCGGCGGGAAAATCCTGCGCCTTGCCGTTGTCAGCGGGTTGGCCAACGCAAGGCGGCTGATTGACAAAATCCGCGGCGAAGAGGAGCGATTCGATTTAGTCGAGGTTATGGCCTGCTGCGGCGGCTGTGTCAACGGCGGCGGCCAGCCGGTGACGGCGGACACGTCGGCGCTGCCCGGACGGACAAAGGGACTGTTCGACAACGACCGGATGCTGCAATTCCACGTATCCTCCGAAAATCCTTATCTCCAGCAAATCTATCATGAAAGCCTTAACGCGGAAAAAGCGCACACGCTGTTCCACACGGGCTATGAAAACCGGCGGCGCATCACGCAGGACGATATTGTGCTGAGTCAAGCCGGCGGCGAGCGCAAGCTGTCCCTCAACATCTGCTTTGGCACCAGTTGCTTTATCCGCGGAGCGCAAACCCTTTACACGCAACTCATGGCCTATATCCGTGAAAAGGGACTGGAGGAGCAAACCGAATTTACCGCGTCCTTCTGCGGCAAGCAGTGCAAAAAAGGCCCGGTGGTGTCTATCGGCGGGAAAACGATCGAGCATTGCACACTGGCAATCGCCGTGGCAGAAATTGAAAAAGCCCTCATGACAGACTAACGCGCTCTGCGGAGCGCAATTGAGAATTATTGTTTTTTATTGGCATAGAACGCCAATAAGTCACTAAGGAGGGCTTCCCTTGCGGCAAAACACCATCTATACCGTTACCGCCAACTGTCAGGATTGCTACCGCTGTGTGCGCGCCTGCCCCGTCAAGGCCATCCGTGTCAGCGGCGGGCAGGCGCAGATTGAGGACGCGCGGTGCATCAAATGCGGCACCTGTGTGCGGGAATGTCCTCAGAGGGCAAAAACGATACAGTCCAGTCTGGATGAAGTCAAGGTGATGGTGCGCGCCGGCAGAACCGTGGCGGCAAGCATCGCGCCCTCCTTTGCCGGGCTATGGAACGGGAAGTTGACCGGGCGTCTGCCTTCCGCTTTACGGCGGCTGGGGTTCCGTCACGCGGCGGAAACCGCTGAGGGCGCGAAATATATCACCGAGAAATCCCTTAATGGGCGGGAAAACGGCTGTGTATGCACGGCCTGCCCCGCTGTGGTCAATTATATCGAAAAATACAAGCCGGACATGCTGGATACGCTGATTCCGGTGGTGTCGCCCATGGTCGCCCACGGTCGGATGCTCAAAAGCCGCTATCCCGGCTGCGCCGTGGTGTTTATCGGGCCGTGCGCCGCCAAAAAGCAGGAGGCGCTCCGCCCCGAAAACGCCGACGCCATTGACGCGGTGCTGACCTTTGCGGAACTGACCGCGTGGCTGGAGGACGAAAATATCCGCTTGGAAAACTGCTCTGAGAGCGGTTTTGATACGGTTGCCGAAATCGGTGACAGCCGTTTATTTCCCTTGCAGGGCGGAATGCTCAAAACCGGAGGCATTTTGAGCGACGGAACAAATCCCGATGTGCTCCACCTCAGCGGCGCGGAGGAAGTGATGGGGTTGTTCGAAAGCGGGAAAAGAAACTGGCGGTACCGATACATTGAGCCGCTGTTTTGTAAGGGCGGCTGTATCGGAGGCCCGGCTTTTGCCGGCGACCAAAACCTGTTCGAACGCAGAAGCGGCGTGATTGCCTACGCGGATGAGAAAAAATCCCCGGATGCCGCGAAAGCGAAAGCGAAGATTGTTTTTCAGGCGGTTTTCTCGGATGAAACCCGAACCCAGGAAGAGGTGACCGAAAGCCAAATCAACATAATTTTGGAGCGCACGGGCAAAGTTGATCCTGCGTTTCAGCTCAATTGCGGGGCTTGCGGCTACCGTACCTGCCGGGAAAACGCCGTTGCCGTGGCGCGTGGCATGGCGGAGCCGGAAATGTGTATGCCGTATATGCGCCGACTCGCCCAGCAACGCACCGACCGTGTGATCGAAACCACGCCTAACGGCATTGTAGTGCTCAACAGCGAGCTGTGCATGATTCAGATGAACCCGGCGTTTCAAAAAATGTTTATGTGCAACAACGGAATTTTGGGTCGACGCATCTCTTATCTGGTCAACGCCGAGGGGTATGAACGGATGCTGACCGGCGAAACGGACAGCGCTGAATCCATCCAAAGCAAATACGGAATCCGATACCACGAGATTCTTTACGCCCTGCGGGACGAGGGACAGTATGTTGGCATATATTCCGATATCTCCAAAATTAAATATGATGAGGGGCAACTTGATACCATCAAGGCGCAGACCCTGCTTCACGCCCGCGAATTTTTGGAGCATCAGGTGCGTTTCGCGCAAGAAATGGCGCATTATCTGGGCAAAAGTACCGCCCAAAGCGAGGAAATCGCCAAGCGACTGATCGCGCTTTATGAGCAAGATCCGGGGGCGCAGTCATGAATTTTTACGAAGATATGGTTTGCCAGGAAAAGAAAACCGATTATCTGGTTTGCGGTGATTGGACTTTGTGTGAGCGGACAGCCGGCGGAACGACCTTTGTGCTGTGCGATGGCATCGGCTCAGGCGTGTACGCAAACATCGCCGCAATCGCCTGCGCCGAGCGTTTGATGGAGCTGGCGCGTACCGGGATGTCCCTTCGCGCCGCCTGTGAAACGGTGGCCGCTTCCATGCACCGTGCGCGGAAAGAGGATATTCCTTTTTCCGCGTTTTCGGCGGCGCTTATTTTACCGGACGGGCAGTTTGCGGTATATACCTATGAAGCGCCTGAAGCGATTCTTCTGCAAAACGGTACGGCCAGCGTACTCAAACCGCGCTTTTACACGGCGGGCTACGAAGTGATCGGCGAAGTGACCGGCACACTGTATTCCGGCAACACGCTGCTTTTGTCTTCCGATGGTGTGACGCAGGCGGGGCTGGGCTACGGTCGCGGCATGGGCATCGGCATCGAAGGCGTGGCGGGTTTTATCAACCGCTCGCGCGCCACACAGGAAGATATTCACGAACTGCCGCGAAAAATTGTTGATATGTGCGCCGATCTTTGCGCCGGACGGCACGAAGACGACACCACCCTTGCCCTAGTGCATTGCCGGGAGGCGAGGGAGCTGACCGTGCTGACCGGGCCGCCCGCTAAGCCGTCGGAGGACAAAAGCTGTGTGCGGGATTTTATGAGCGCCGCCGGGTTGAAGGTTATTTGTGGGTCAACCACCACGGATATTGTCGCGCGGGTGCTTGGCGAAAAAGTGGAAATGCTCAAACTGAACAAAGGTTTGGGGGCGCCGCCGGAATACGCGATTGAGGGGATTGATCTGGTTACGGAAGGCGCGATCATGCTCAGCCAGGTGTATAACATTTTGGACGAACCGCAGGAATTGTTTGTGGAAAATTCGGCGGTCGAGCGGTTTTGCGTGATGCTACGGGAAGCGGACGTAATTCGCTTGATGATCGGCAACGCCGCGAACGACGCACATGAATCCCTGCTGTTTAAGCAAGTGGGGGTGCGGGTACGGCGAACGATCGTCAGGCTGATTGCCGATAGGCTTCGGCAAAAAGGAAAATTGGTGCTGGAAAAATATTATTGAGGAGATGAGACGGCTGTGAATACAGGTTCTAAAAACCTTCGGCCGCCAACAAACGGCAAATATTCTCCACCGTGTCTTTCAAGTCCTGATAAGCGCGCGCCTTGATTTCCGGGTAGGGTTTTGCCAAATGGTTGATGCTGAACACCGCTTTCACACCGAAATCCAAAATAGCTTCGTAACCGTCCCCCACGTCGCCGACTACCGCCACCACAGGTACGCCGGCGGCCTTTGCCCATTTGCCCACGCCCGCGGGCGCTTTGCCCCGCGCGCTCTGCAAATCCATTTTTCCTTCGCCTGTAAAGACCAAATCCGCGCCCCGCAAGAGTGTTTCAAATCCGATGGTTTCAAACAGCAGGTCAATGCCGGATTTTAACTCCACGTCCAAAAATCCGAAAAGCCCCGCCGCAATGCCACCCGCCGCGCCGCCGCCTTTTAGGCTTAAAACGTCGCGCCCCCCGGCGGCTTCAATCAAGCCGGCAAAGCGCAAAAGGTTTTCGTCCAGCGCTTTTACCTGTTCGGGCGTCGCGCCCTTTTGCGGCCCGAACACCGCAGAGGCGCCTTCCGGCCCGCAAAGCGGATTGTCCACGTCACACGCCAGCGTGATTTTACACTCCTTAAGCCGCGGATCCAGCCCGGAAAGATCAATGCGCGCCAACTTTTCCAATCCGCCGCCTGTGGGTCGAATCTTTTTGCCCGAACCATCAAAAAAACGCGCGCCCAGCGCCGACAAAATGCCGACGCCGCCATCGTTGGTCGCGCTACCGCCGAGCCCGAGAATGAGCTCCCGACAACCGTGTTTAAGGGAGCCGCGGATTAACTCTCCAACGCCATATGTAGTGGTATTCATGGGATTAAGCGGGATGCCGGAAGCCACGGCTTGCGGTAGCCCCGCCGCAGACGCAACCTCTATGATTGCTTTGCCGTCCTTCATGACCGTGTACCGGGCGTGAATCGGCGCAAACACCGCGCTTGTGACGATTTCAAGGATTTCTTCACCCGGCAGGCAGTGGCGGAACGCGTCCGCCGTACCCTCGCCGCCGTCCGCGATCGGAACCGTGACCACTTGAGCCTGCGGGAACACCGCCCGGATACCGCCGGACGCCTGTTCACAAGCGTCAACGGCGCTCATAGTACCTTTGAAAGAATCAAAGGCGGTAATAAATTTCTTCATGCCGTCGCGTTTGCCGCTTGTTTTGCTTTTGCCGGAATTTTCAGTTTAATCGGTTTGCGGTTGGGATTTTTTATTACCGCGGGCTTGGCTCCGTCCTCAATGCAATCCCGCGTGATGATAATTTTTTCCACAGTGTAATCACTGGGGATTTCGAACATGATGCCCTGCAGCAGTTCCTCTACAATAGACCGCAGACCCCGCGCGCCAGTTTTCCGCAAAATCGCTTTTTGGGCAATGGCGTTTTTCGATTCCTCGTCAAATTCCAGTGTGACTTTATCCATTTCCAGAAGTGCCTGATACTGCCGCAGGATGGAGTTTTTCGGCTCGCTCATAATGCGGA
>JAISRF010000048.1 GCA_031273775.1 Oscillospiraceae bacterium | reverse complement strand
CAAATTCCCAGTCCGCCCAGCATTTTAGCCTCATCACGGACGCCAATCTGGCGAAGCTCAATTCTGATATGGAACGCGGACGCCAAATCCTTAACCAAAGAGCGAAAATCCACCCGCCCGTCAGAGGTGAAATAAAACGTCAGCTTGCTGCCGTCAAAGGAATATTCAGCTTCCACAAGCTTCATATCAAGCTTGTGTTCCAGAATTTTCTTTTCGCAAATGGCAATTGCCTCGGCTTCTCTGTGTCGGTTTTCCGTAGCCTTTTGAATATCCTCGGCTGTAGCCTTGCGAATTAATTTGCGGAGCGGTTTGACAATTCTACCGTCCTCTACCGAATAATTCGGGTTCATCACCTCTCCGCATTCCACGCCGCGGGCGGTTTCCACGATAACCCGTTCGCCCTTGGCGTAGGGTTGCCCGGCGGGGTCGAAAAAATAAACTTTCCCGCTGCTCTTAAAACGTACTCCGATAACTTCTGTCATATTTCCCCCCGAAAATAGTTAATAGTTGTGACGCCGCTGTCCGCGGCGGATTGAGTTTATTTACGCGACCGATCATTATCAGCAATGATGCATCATGCATCATGCGTTAAATATCGTTTCCGCTAACAATAATGTGGTCAGCGATCCGGACGCGTTTCTGTCAAGGGAATCCCGCGCGGTTTGCGCCGCCGCGGCCATACCTGCAAGCCGGGACGCGGAATATTTTGATTTTAATTGATTTGCCGTTTCCGGTTCCTGAAACTCTTTATCGGACTTTTTTCCCAGAGCCGCGGCTTTTGAATTCGAACCGGATGGCACAATGCCTGCCCAAAGCCGAAAAGCGGCGGAAAACAGGCCGCACAACGCGGACAGCGTTTCTTTATAACCCGAGCGGTCTTTTTCCAATGTTTTTAACATCCTGAGACAAGCGTAACCATCTCCCGCCGCGATTGCCGAAGCAATTTCCACGGCTTTTTTGCGATACTTTGCCGTCTGGACTGATGTATCCCCGGCGTAGTCGGAAATCAACACGCCGCGGGAGCGTACCGTGGGCAATAACGCGGCGGCGGACGCGCAAACGAGAATAAACATGGCATACGCCGGCGGTTCCTCCAACAGCTTTAACAGAGCGTTCGCCGCCTGATCCGTGCTCCCCTGAACCCAGTGAATAATATACACTTTACGGTCGGAATCGTTGGGCTGGACATATGCATCGGTACGCAAATCCCGAGCTGCCTCCACCTTAAGGCTGCCCGTTGTACCGCTCCCGCGGATTTCGACAATATCCGGGTGGGTTGACGCTTTCGCTTTTTTACACTGAGGGCACGAACCGCAAGGTTTTTGAACGTCAGGTTGAACGCATACCACGGCTGACGCCAGCCGTGCCGCCAACGCCGCACCCTCGGCGCTTTCAATAATGACGGTGTTAGGCAGACGCCCGGAAGAAATCAGCAAATCAAGCCGTTTACGAGCCAATGAAAAATCGCTCATATAACCTCATCTGAGACAGAATGAACCCGTCCCTAAAATTTTTCAAACCGCTCAATGTTCATGACAAACACGGTCGCACCGCCCACGGTAATCTCGGTCGGATTGGGCAGACTCCCAATATAATCACCGGAGGTGTACTCAAAGCCGTCAGGCACCAAGCCCTGACGCTTTTGCGAATAAGATGCAATGATAGAGAGAGCAACATCCACCTTTTCGTCTTCGGTTCCGATTAGAAATGTGGTGTTTCCGGCTTTAAGAAAGCCGCCTGTTGTGGCAAGTTTGGTGGCGGTAAAGCCCGATTTTGTGAGCGCCACCGAAACCTCCCCCGCGTCGTCGTTGTTTATAATGGCCAGAATGAGTTTCATGACCGCCACTCCTTTCGGAATTTTAATTGATTGTAGGGACGACCGTCCCGCTCACCCGTAAAAAAACAATTCGCCACGAGCGGCCGAGGGCGACCACTCCTACATTTTGCGATTCAAATGGGTTTAAACACATATTATGTTGACCTCACCGATTCCCGCTTCAAAGATAGCGTCAACCGCTTCGGGAGAAATTTGCTCGCCCGGTATGACGATTGGAATTCCGGGGGGGCAGGGGCACACCGCCTGCGCGGCGATTTTTCCGACCGCGTTTTTTACCGGGACTGACCGGTTTTTGGCCAGAAGCGCCTGCCGCGGCGTAAGCGCTGTTTTTGCTTGAATGAACGGGATTTCAGGCGTATATACCGGCTTTTTTTGCCTGACTGCCATGAGTGCTTTTTTCAGACGGGCAAGATCCGCGCTTCTGTGAAACGGGGTGAGAATCATCACCACTGCCTGATGGTCGGCAAATTCCGCCTGAGCGCCGTTTTGCGCTAAAATTTCCGCCGCCTGCGTTCCCGTATATCCAAGCGGGTTTGCGTCCAGAGTGAGCCGAACAGGGTCACTCTCCCCGCCTCCGCCAAACACGCCGAAACCGATTTTTTTCGCGAATTCATAAAGGTACGCTGTTTTTCCGGCGAGGGTCACAAACGCCTGTTTGCCCTCCTTCGCCAGCCAATCCACACACATTTCCAAAGAAGCCAACACGGGAAAAGACGGCGAGGTAGAACCGAAAAGCGCCTCTGCTTGTTTCGCGCGCTCAAACGCGGGATTGTTAATATGAAGCCACGCGCCGCCGGTGAGAACCGGGAGGGTTTTGTGCGGGGAATCGGCACACATATCCGCGCCCAAGGCTGTGGGATGAATACCGAAGCACCAGAGGTGCGAACCGTGGGCGTTATCTACAAACAAAGGAACAGAAAACTTTTTACAAACCTTTTTCAGCCCGGCAATATCGGAAATCCGGCCATAATAGTCGGGGGATGTAACCGTCACCGCGCCCGCTTCCGGGTTGCTCGTTAAAGCTGTCTCCAAAACGGCAGGCGTTATCCGGCCATTTTCGGGGTACATAAAACGCGGGGTAATATCCAGCAAAGCGGCAGTATTGATGACTGATCGGTGCAAATTCCGGGAAAATAAAATTTGCTTTACGCCGGATTGTACGGCGAGAGCGAGCATGGTCTGAATGCACAGTGTACATCCGCCCGCGGAAAACAGGGTGCGCCGAGTGCCGAACAATCTCTCCGCTTTTTGCTCCGATTGGCGGATTGGACCAAAACCATCATAAAGACTGCCAATCCCCGGCAATTCCGTCAAGTCAAAGTCCAGAAACAGGCCAAAAGGCAAGGCACAGCGCTTTCCGGAATGACCGGGCGTGTGTAGCCGAACGGCATTTTCGCCGGTTTGCCGGCCAATAGCCTCAAGCAAGGTCATTCATGTACCGCCTTCAACTCTCAACGCTCAACTGACATTCCTATTATACCCGATTTGCGGGAAAAGTCAAATCAGAAATTTGAAATCAGAGGTTAAGTTAAATAATCCGCGCGCGTTTTCCCTTGTCACCCTCAAAATGTACTCGACATCTTCCCCGCGCACCTCCGCTATTTTGGCCGCCGTGATGGCGATATGGCGGGAATCGCAACGCTTGCCTCGGAAAGGAGCGGGGGCTAAATAAGGCGCGTCGGTTTCCAAAAGCAGACGTTCAATCGGCACCCGCTTCGCCACCTCAGGCTGCGTTTTTGCGTTTTTGAAAGTGACAGAACCTCCCAATCCGATATACATGCCCAACCGTGTGACCTCCTCCGCCATTTCCGGGCTGCCCGAGAAACAGTGAACCACGCCCCGGGGCTTGAATTCTTTCAAAACGGCCAATGTGTCCGCATGGGCGTCCCGGTCGTGAATGAGTACGGGCAATTTCAGCGCCGCCGCTAATTCCAGCTGACCGCCCAGCCACTCGGCCTGCAATTCGCGGTTCGTGCCATCGTAATGATAATCCAGCCCGATTTCACCCAATGCCACCACTTTGGGCGATTTTAACAAACTTTCCAGTTCGTTGCGAAACTCCGCAAAGTGTCCGGCTTCATTCACATCTCCGGGGTGTACGCCCGCCGCCGCGTACAAGTTGGGGTATTTTTCCGCCAAAGCAACCGCCGCGCGGGAATTTTCCAAAGTGCTGCCGCAAATTACCGCGCCGCAAACGCCGTCTTTTTTTAAATTAGAAAGCAATTCGTCACGGTCGCGGTCAAATGCGTCGAACTGATAATGCGCGTGGGAATCAAAAATCAGCGGCTGGGTCAAATGGATATATGGATTCAAAACTCTCAACTCTCAACTTTCAACTTTCAACCGGTAAGCGCGTCCCCTGCCACATGAATCCTCATCATATTGGTGGTACCGGACATGCCAAGAGGGACGCCGGCGGTAATGACCAGCAAATCGCCGTCCTTTGTCAGCCCCGCCTGTGCGGCGGCGTTCATGGCGTGGGCAAACAACTCGTCGGTTTCGTTCACCTCTTCAATCAGTAAAGGTGTTAGACCCCACGAAAGATTCATCTGCCGTAACGTCATCGGATCCGGCGAACAGCCGATAATGGGACATTGCGGACGGTATTTGGAAATCATGCGGGCGGTTTGCCCTGACTTTGTGACCGTCACGATAAACGCCGCCGACAAATCGTGCGCCGCAGCACAGGTGGCGTGGGAGATGGCGTTGGTGATATTGCCCAAATCGTCATCGGCGCGGTCATGGAACCGCTTGCGGTAATCAATATCGTTTTCGGTGCGCTCGGCAATCCGCGCCATCGTACGAACAGCCTCCACAGGGTACTGCCCGGCGGCTGTTTCTCCGGACAGCATGATGGCGCTGGTGCCATCGTAAATGGCGTTGGCGACATCGCTGGTTTCGGCGCGGGTGGGACGAGGGTGATAAACCATTGATTCTAACATTTGGGTTGCAGTAATGACTTGCTTTCCCGCGGAATATCCTTTTTTTATGAGTACCTTTTGAACGCGCGGAATTTCTTCCAGCGGCATTTCCACGCCTAAATCGCCGCGGGCGACCATCACGCCGTCCGCTACGCTGAGAATGCCGTCAATATTCGCAACGCCTTCGGCGTTTTCAATCTTCGCGATAATGCGGAGCTTGTGGCAATTCAGACGGCAGAGTTCGTCACGCATGAGTAAAATGTCGCTGGCGCTTCGGGTAAAGGAGGCCGCGACAAAGTCAAAACCGTTTTCCGCCGCGAACCGTAAATCGGAACGGTCCGCGCTGGAAATAAACGGCATGGAAAGGTTTCCGCCCGGCACGTTTATGCTTTTTTTAGAAGATACCTCGCCGCCGTTTACAAGGCGGCAGGAAATATCCGTGGGTGTAACGCTTTCCACGGAAAGCTCAATCAATCCATCGTCAATTAAGATCCGGGTTCCTCTG
>JAISRF010000003.1 GCA_031273775.1 Oscillospiraceae bacterium | reverse complement strand
TGGCGTTGGAACTTGCCGCGCCGGAACTTCCCGCCTTAATCCTGGAATTTGCCGAAGCGCCGCCGCCGAAGCTCTCCCCGGTAATGGTGGACGAACCCGGCGCCGGTTCTTCTCCGGCGCCGGGTTCAATGAAAGTATCTGCGGCGGTATTCCCGCTGGATTCGCCGGAGGTCTCCGGCGGGGCAGAGGATGGAGCGGAAAACTCCATGCCGGGGGGGTCGGCGGAATCTGTGATGTCCGGCTTTGTCTTGCAGGAACACAACCCCAACAACAAGGAGGCCACCAATACCGCGTAAATCAGTGTCTTATTCATATATTCTCCTTTTTTTCTTCTCCTATGTGTATATGCATTGCCGCAATTTTGGCATCCGGATTTTTTATGTTTGAAATGATTCCAATACTGCAGAGCCTTCTTTTTTTCTGAGTCCCAGACCAACCACCGCCGCAGCCGATTTACTCATTCTGTCCACTCTACCACAAAGTCGGCGCGAACGCAAGGTTTTTATTCCGGAGCGGGTGTGTCGTGAATAATTTTCATGTGGAAAATATTTCGTTGTGTAAAACCAATCTCATGAGAAAAAATAGAAACGGGATTCCATTAAGAAAAATTGAATCAACAGGAGATGAAAGTTTAAATGTTAAATCGGAGTATCCATCATAAAATAAAAATTTGGGTATCCATCGCGTGCTTTGCCATCACGATCGGGCTTACGACCAGCGCAGTTTTCGCATTTTTCAGCGATATCGTCACGGGCGATGAAACCATCACCGCCGGTACGCTGGATCTGACGGAGGATTCCGCGAACTTTTATATTAACGGCAGCCTGACACCCGCGACCGCCCCGGAACTAGCCCATATAAACCCCGGAGATACCGTAACCGCCGAAATAACCGTTTCCAATACGGGAAGCAAATCGGCATGGCTGCTGCTGGGCTTTACGCTGGCAGGTTCGGCTTCCGGCGCGGACATCAATTCGGTTTTTAACGTGTACGAGGGCGTGGGTACCGACGGCCATCAACTGACCGGAACCGAAGGGGTAAACGATGTGACTTATATGTCAGCCGGCGATACGATTATGGACGGCACCGTCGAGACCGAACCCGGTTCTGTCGGCACCTCCGTCACCCTGACGTACACGCTGGATTTCAGCGCGGCTGCCGGCAACGTGTGGCAAGGGGAAAGCATCACCATTGCTTATACCGTCAAGGCGCTCCAATACCGCAATAACCCCACGCCCGATTGGGCGGACGCGGTTGCACTCTAAACGGATATGAGAACGAAAACAGCTTTTTCGGCGCTGTTGGCGGTATCGGCGTCGGCATGGCTTTCTCTGCCGGCGCTTGCCGCCGTCCCTAATCAATATGTCATTGAAATCACCGATTCAAATGCCGTGTCTAACCGTGAGTTCATCGTGGATTACCCCCATGTGGGATCCGGCGACGTGCTGACCGAGCGGATTGAAGCGGTGAACAAAACCGAAAACACTTACGGAGTAAAGCTTCAAAAAGCGGCGGCGCACGGCAACGGCGGGCTTTTGGATTCTCTCACATTCACCTTTGCCGGTACGCAGGAGACAATCACGCTGACCGCCGCGGATTTTGATAAAACCGATTGGTCTTCCTTTTTTTCGTTGAACGGACAGGAAAGCGGGAATTTCACCCTGACGACAACGGTCGGGGAATTGACAAACACAGAGCAGGGCGGTTCCTGCTCTGTCCGTTACACCTTTGAAGTCGTTTATCTGGGTGGTTCCGGGCAAGGCGGTGAAATCCCGCCTACCGGCGGCCAATCGCGCAGGGGCGAGACTCTCGCGTTAGCGGCGGCCTCGCTGTCGAGCCTGATGTTCGCGGCGCTTTACAAACGGCCTAAAAAAAAGAAAGAACGGCCATGACAACAAACGAAAAAGCAACGGACAGGAAATATGGAACCGGCAGGGCAAAAAAAATGGCGGTGAATTTGTTTCTGGGCACGGCGATCGGGCTCATGTTGTCGGTGGTTTTTAACAAAACGCCACCCTGTTCGGGTACAAGCCGTATTTTGTTGCCAGTGAAAGTATGACGCCCGCTTACGGAAAATACGCGCTTGTATTGGTCAAAAACAAGACTTATGACAAGGTAGATCCGGGTGATGTGATTGCCTTCAAGGCAGACGGGCTTGGAGGCAATACTGCCCTGCACCGAGTGGTTTCCGTCACGCCGGAAGGATTTATTACCAAAGGAGATGCCAACAAACAGGCTGACCGGCAGATGGTCAACGATCTCGCGTTTTTGGGCCGCACAGTCTGGCACACCAACCTGACGACAAAGTTAATCCCGGTTCTTCAAACACCAAAGGGTATCTTTTTTATGGCCGCGCTGCCCATGGCGTGGGTGATCCTCGTTATACGGTTGATCAGGTTGTGCGCGGCCGCGGCCGTTTCAAAAAACGCACATTAAACGCGGATATTTCCGAGAAAGGAGCATATGGTGCGGATACCAGACTTCAACAAAAACGGGCGCACAAAGCTTTGCGCCGCTTTTCTCATCACAGCGCTGGCCTTTTACTCTGCGCTATCCCCGGGCGCGGGCTATTTCAGCGATGTGCTTCACGGACAAGATAATATGACGCTTGTCATTCAGATTCCGCAGATACAGATGAA
>JAISRF010000068.1 GCA_031273775.1 Oscillospiraceae bacterium | reverse complement strand
TTCGACGCGGACTGCAAAGACCCTTTGTTGGAATCGCCGAGTTTCGGCAGTCGTTTTTCTTTCCACATTTCATACAGTTCGAGAAAAGTGATTTTCTCTTTGTCCACGTCCCACGGATCGTTGTTGTAATTCGCGAGCAGTATCAGGCCTTCTTCCCGCGTCGGCGCGTAGCCTATCGGTATGTAGACGGGATAGCCGCGTTCGTCGAATCCTCTTGTCTTTCGGACCGCAAAGGGATTGCGGCGGTTGCCCGACAGTTTGACCACGGTTCCGTAGCCGTTTGGGTTGCGCATGAAAAATCACATCCTTTCGCAAAAATTTGACAGGTGCGGCCGGACGTGATACAATCTCGTTGTGAAGAGGACGGTATCACGCCGGCCTTGCTTATACAATCGTCCCCGTTTCCGGCGGGGGCGTTTGTGTTTATTGAACTTTTTGCCTTGACAATCCCCCGAAATCGGGTATAATATCGGTATAAGAGGGCCGACGCTTCGCAATGGCGGCGTCCTCTAACTAATTAGTCGAGAGAAAAACCGCTTTCTAACGAAGGCGGTTTTTCCCTTTACGGCCCTTGTTCCAGACATAAATCTGAAAAACAAGAGCCGCGACGTCAACGACAAGAATTACAACAGCAATCATCGTATCGATCATAGGCACTACCTCCCGAGTTATTTCCCACGAGGGGATACTTCCGAGGCAGACACCGCCAAACGTTCGGCCCCCTTGTACCGGCATCATACGCGGCAAGGGGGTTTTGTTTTCAAAGTTCGTCCGAGTTAGGTCTTGCTGTCCGCCGCAGTTGTTGCAAATTTTGCAACAACTGAATTTTGGTCGAGTTCGCCAAATTCCCGCCCCCGCCCGGGGCCTGCGGGGGTCTTGGCGGGGGTTCATTTCAAAAGTATCTTTGCCTTTTCGCTGTCAAATTCACTTTGCGTAAGCGCGCCGGAATCAAGCAGTGATTTCAATTTCAGCAATTGATCGGTATTGCTCTCGATTTGAGCGGGTTTTTCATTCTGTTGCAACGGTCGCCGCACAGGCCGCCGCACGGGGTTCACTGTTTCGGCAACGGGAGCTTTGGATTCTTCTGTGATTATAGCGAGCAACGCCAATACCTCGGACGCTTGCCTTCTGAAATCCTTGTAAATAAAAGAATCGGTTTTAAATTCGCTGTTACTGTAAAAAACGATGAAATCAACAGGCGAATCAATATTACGCAAAACCAATTTGATACTCATGTTTTTTACTTTGTTTTTAGTCTTTTTGCCTCCGACGACGCTTCCGACAACAGCGCCCGCGCCTCCAAAAAGCAATCCGCCTACTGCCGCCGCGCCCAATCCGCCTTTTGTAATACTTACATTGTCCTCCAACAGTTCATATTCCAACAGATCGCCGTAGTCGTATATTTTGGGATATTTGCCGCCGTCTCGCGTGGTATTCTTTGGTATGCACCATTTTTTGTTGATTGCGTCAATTCGGATATATGTGCCGACTTGTCTCGAAACCACGAAACCGTCGGGCACTGTGGCAGACGATGCATTGTGTTTCTCTTCCTTGGAATTTGCTACACTTCGGACTATAAAAAGCACTATAAGCATTACAGCAATAATGACGATCACTGTCATTTCCATGCCGATGTTCCTCCTTTTTCAAATCACCGGTTATACGTTTTCTTGCACCATCTCATCCATGACCGGCCCGTCGCGGCCCGCATAATATTGCATACATTCCCGCAGAAATCTTTCCGAAACGCCGAGATGTTCCGCGAACTCGTAATATTCCCGGCAACCGGCGTCGATGGCCGCTTGGATGTCGGCGCCCCCGATCAGCTTGCGGTAGGCCCAGCATCTTGCCTTGTGCTCCTGCTTCATGTTGCCGATGTCCGTCCGGTCGAGGATATTGCCCACGGTCAGCAGAGCATGGCCGATCTCCTCCGCGAGAACGCAGAGTTTTTCATCGCAAAGCAGGTCATTCCTGATCCCGATCTTGGTCCCTTTGTTCAGACCGAGCGCACGGGATTTGAAGGTCTTTTCCGTGACGGCGTAGCCGCTGTCCGTCGCTTCCTGCAAAAGATTCTCGTAAGTCATGGCGTATCTCCGAAACATTTCATGGGCGCTGCTTTACAGTTCGTCCA
This sequence comes from Oscillospiraceae bacterium, assembly GCA_031273775.1. Taxonomy (GTDB): domain Bacteria; phylum Bacillota; class Clostridia; order Oscillospirales; family Acutalibacteraceae; genus JAISRF01. Next base: position 1,656 of record JAISRF010000068.1, on the reverse strand, counting down.
TATCCTCCTGCAAAAGCCGCAGTTCTTCTTCATCGGTCGGGCCGTCGTGGTGCGCCGCTTTGGATGTTTGGTAGTCGTCATCGGGCTGTTCTTTGAGGGTGTTTGTCGGGGCTTCCAAGTAATCGGAAACCGGTTCTTTTACGCTTGCCAAGTCGTTCAATCCGACATCCTTGTCTTTGCGCTTGATCAGCGCAAATGCACTGTCTACAATCATTCGCATACTTTTCAATTCCTCATCGGAGGGAAATTTTCCGCTTATTTCCCTAAACCGATGCGCCAATGCCTCGTCCATGTCCGACAGGGGGGCGCTGGAAGGGAAGAGCCGTTCCATGACAATTTCAATGTTTTCATCAATCATATCCAACATATCCAACATATCGAAAATATGCTCTTCGTCTTCGCCGCGATCAATCTTTCGCTTATAAAAAACCCGTTGTTTTTCTAATGATGAAATTTCTTCTTCCCATCCGTGCAGTTGATTCATATCAACATTAAAATAGTCGGCTATTGCTTCAAGCGTCTCGAAATCCGGTTCCCTGTTTCCGTTTTCGTACATGCTTATGGCGCTTTTGGACATGCCGAGTGCTACCGCAAGTTCATCTTGCGTTAACCCTTTTTTTAGTCTCAAATTTTTAAATACATTTTTAAATTTGCTCATTTTTCAATCCTCGTTTCCATGATACCACGTAATGTGAAGTTTGTAAAGAAAAATTTACGAAATGTGTTGACATTCAGAAAGCAACATGGTACTATTATTTTGTTCACATAACGTAAACAAGGAGGTGAGAAATTGAATAACAAGAAAACAGGAATATTGTTGGCGCAACTTCGAGGAACAAGAAACCAAAATGATGTCGCAAAAGAACTTGGAATCAGCGTTTCGGCGCTCTCCATGTATGAGAATGGCGAACGAACCCCGCGAGATGAGATAAAAATCAAAATCGCAAAACTGTATGGAAGATCAATTGAGGAGATTTTTTTTAACTCAAATGTACACGATACGTGCATAGACCCCGTCAACATCGGCGCGAACTGAAAGGATATGAGAGCAATGAAAAAACTCGTATACCTCGAACCGGACAAAATCGACGCGGAGCCGTTCACGACAAGCGACATAATCGCGGAACACACCAACATCAATTACCGCTCGGTTCAGCGAATTACGGAAAAATACGAAAACAGCCTTTCCGAGTTCGGAAGGGTGCGATTTCAAATCACACCCTTTGAGACAAAAGGCGGCGTTCAGAACAAAAAGATTTACCGCCTCAACGAGCAACAGGCGACCCTGCTGATTACTTTTCTGAAAAACACGCCTGTTGTCGTAAAGTTCAAAACGGAACTTGTCCGCCAGTTCTACGCCATGCGCGAAGAACTCACGCGGAGGCACGCGGAGCGCATCAGCCTGAAACCGATCCGCCGGGAACTCACGGACGTTATCAAGCAGACGGACGACGACGTATGGGCGTACAAGAAATACACGGACCTGTCCTACAAAGCCGTCACGGGAAAGATCGCGCGGGTGCTGCGGCAAGAGCGGGGCGCTCCGAAGGACGCAAAGGCCGTGGATTACATGAGCGCCGACGAAATCCGCGCGATTGCGGAAATGCAATACAAGATCGCCGTGCTTCTTGATATCGGAATGGATTACAACCGGAT
>JAISRF010000056.1 GCA_031273775.1 Oscillospiraceae bacterium | reverse complement strand
CCGGGCAAGAAGCGGTTTCAACATAGTGGCAGCGTCCGCGGACCCTTCGGCGGAACCCGCTCCGATGATGGTATGCAGCTCATCGATAAACAGAATCACACTGTCAGAATTTTTAGCCTCATCCATGGCGTTTTTGATGCGTTCCTCAAAGTCGCCGCGGTATTTCGTGCCCGCGACCATACCGGTCAAATCCAGCGAGATAATCCGCTTATTTTTCAGGGTTTCCGGCACCTCATCGGCAGATATTTTCAGTGCAAGCCCCTCTGCCACGGCTGTTTTACCCACGCCCGGTTCGCCGATTAAGCAGGGATTGTTTTTGGTACGGCGGGACAGAATCTGCGTCACACGTTCAATTTCCGCCGCCCGCCCGATTACCGGATCTATTTTGCCCTTAGCGGCTTCCTCGGTCAAATCCCGCCCGAATTGGTCAAGCGTGGGGGTCTTGGATGGCTGTTTATTCTGCGTCCGTCCGCCAACAGCCTTCCCGGCACCGACTTTCGCTTCTTCCGGGTTGATGCCCATCACGCTCATCACATCGGAAGCGATGTCGCGCGGGTTAGTGTTCAGTTCGTTTAAAAATCTCACGGCGTAATTGTCACCCTCGTCCAAAATGGAGGCGAGCAGATGTTCCGTCCCAACGAACGTATTTCCCACGCTCCGCGCGCCCAGCACCGCTGTTTCCAAAATTCGTTTGGCGCGCGGAGTAAGGTCGTCCGGAGTCAGGTTGGTTTTGCTCCCCCGTCCCACCCTGCTTTCCAAAAGTTCGGTGATTTTTTCGGCGGTAATCCCGCGGTTGTCCAAAATATTGTGCGCCACGCCGGAAGGTTCCTTTAACAAGCCCAAAAGAAGGTGTTCGCTGCCGACATAGGTATGCCCCAAGCTTTGAGCCGCCTCTATACTGAGATTTAACGCCTTATTTGCCTTATCTGTAAAACCGTTGAATTTGTACATAAATTTCACTCCGTTCAATATTCTACACTTGCGCGAACAAAGTTCGCGCTAATTCCGCACGGCGTTTATCCCGTTCGCGCGGGTTTTCAAGCGTTTCGTTTTCCGTGCGCAGAGAGGCGCTCCCGCCCTCGTAGAGCAATTTGTTGATCAGACTGACCGGAACCCGTAATATTTTCTGAGAAACCCCCATCCGCAGGTTAGAAAGCGCTTCGGTCATTTCCTCTGAATTCAGCAAACGGGCATTTCGCAAGATCCCCAGGCTCCTGAAAACCGTATCTTCCAATTCCAGCCGGTCGGCTTTTTCGCGCAAGGATTGCTCCTGCGCGATAATTTGGCCGGCGATAGCCTTGAGATTTTCTATGGCGCTTTCTTCCGAAATGCCCAGCGTTACCTGATTGGAGAGCTGGTAAAGCGAACCCGTAATACCGCTCCCTTCCCCGAAGGTTCCGCGGATGGTCAGCCCGATTTTCGCGACAGAAGCCGCAAGACGTTCCACTGCCCCCAAACGTTCAATCGCCGGAAGGTGCAGCATGAGGGACGCGCGGAGTCCCGTCCCCAAATTCGTGGGGCATTCAGTCAGGTAACCAAGCCGTTCGTCAAAGGCAAAATGCAACTCACTGTCCAATAAAATATCCAGCTTTTGAGCCAGTGAAAACGCGTCCTGCAAGTCCTCCCCCTGCGACAGAACCTGAATTCGGATGTGGTCTTCCTCGCCGAGCATGATGCTGACCGATTCGTCCGAAGACAGCAAAAGCGCTTTCACGCCCTGAGCCGCGGCAAGTTCCGGGCTGATGATGTGCCGTTCCAACATGGCTCCGCGCCGGGCGGCACTTAATTTGTCCAGTTCAAAGTAAGTAAAATCACTGCTCACCGCGGAATTTCCGTTGATTAAAGCATCACGAACCTTATGGTTGATTTCCCGTTGACCTTCCGGCGTAATACGGTTGGGAAAGGGTGTTCCGGCGAGGTTCCGCGCCAGCCGAATCCGAGTGGAAAGCACGATTCCGTCTAAATTTCCACCATCTTTCAAGTACCATTTATTGCTCATTGCCGTTCGCCTCCAACGTCTTGATTTGGTCGCGGAGCCGCGCTGCCTCCTCGTACTCCTGATTTTCCACGGTAGCCGCCAGCTTTACCTTTAAGGCATTTAATTCGGCGGCGTTTCGGGCTTTTTGGCTTGCGCCTGCGGGCACTCTGCCCACATGCCCAGCCTTGCCGTGAATGCGCTGGAGAGAGGGCAAAAGCCGGTCGTAAAAGATTTCGTAGCATTCAGGGCAGCCCGCCTTGCCGGATTGCGCCAGTTCTCCAAAGCTGATTCCGCAACCGTTGCAGCGCACGGCGACATTCGCCTGCGGCTGTAAATCGGGAAGGGTTTTGGTAAAGTTACCAAAGGGCTCCATGCTGATTAATGAATTGGCCAAAAGCGAACTGATGTCAAAGCCCGAAAAAGGCGCGGCGCCTAACTTCGCGGCGCATTTGGCGCACAGGTGGCGTTCCTGGGTTTGGCCGTTTACGGTGTGGGAAATGTGCGTGGTCGCCTGATTTTGCTTGCAATTTTCACAAAGCATAAAAATTCCTCCAGAATTAAAATTTCAACTGCGCTCCGCAGAATTCATCAGCGTAATCAACATATTTTTCAGGATGTTCGCGCGGAATGCGGCGCGGCTCGCGGGCGGGATTTCGCGGAGAGTGTTGTTGGCCACGGCGGCGGACAGCAAACGTGCGGTTTCCTCACTGACAATCCGCTGATAAAACAGGTTCGCGATATTTACCCTTGCGGCTGTGGAATCAAGCTCCGCCCCGATTGAATTGATTAGGTGCATCAACGCGCTGCCCTTGTCCATTTGCACTCGGGTAATGCGTATGTACCCGCCGCCGCCGCGCCGGCTTTCTACCACGTACCCTTGTTCTGGCGTAAAGCGAGATTCCAGCACGTAGTTAATCTGGCTGGGCACGCATCCGATGAGGAGCGCCAGTTCGTTCCGGCGGATTTCCGCCGTTCCGGCGGCGGACGCCTCCAGCATTTCCCGGATGGTTTCGCTGATGATGTCGCTGATTCTCATTAGAATATCACGTCCCGCGGCAAATATTTATTCAATCGTGGCAGCCGGTTGACTCCGCCTTTACCAGACTGTGCCCATATTTTATTTCAATGGTCAGACAAAGTCAAGGTCAGTTTTGGTCAAATTTTGCTTG
>JAISRF010000004.1 GCA_031273775.1 Oscillospiraceae bacterium | reverse complement strand
GGAGTTTCCGCTAATTTTTTATCTGTATCAATTTTCCAAAAAATTCATCCAAACGGCGATCAATATCGGACTTTATCGTTTTGTGGAGTCGTTCTATCAGACGACGGCTAAATTCCCCTTTTTGGATATTAGCCGGCTTTGCTGCCGGAGGGCACAGGAGTTCATAAATATCTACTTCAAGAGCTTCCGAAAGTCGTTGAAGCGTTTTGTCGCTGACCCAGGTACGGCATCCCTCAATGTCATGAATCATCTGGTACGAAACATCAACCAGTTCGGCGAGTTTTTCTTGAGTAAGACCTAATTCACTACGTTTCGCCTTGATATTTGCGGCAAGAAGCTTTCTTACGGTATCCATATACTCCCATGCTCTCTACATATAAGCCTAGGTAAGTAAGGCTAATCATTACAGTTGACAATATCAATCTTTTAGTGGTAAGCTATGCTTACCGTTATATGTTCTGATTTTGAATGGCAAGGGGGACAAAAATGAAAAGAGTGATGTATTTTACGTTTATAGTTGCCTGTCTTGGTATTATTTCAGGCTGCAGCGATTTTACCGGCTTGACCGGTTCATTAAAGGATTTGAGTACAAACTGGGATGCGCCCAAGGGTTCCGTATCTATAGCGGAGGCTAAACAGACAGGGCTGCCCGTAATCTACATCAATACGGAAAATAAGCAGCCAATCACCAGCAAGGAAACATATTTAAACGGGACGGTAGAAATTTATGATTCCGTCGACTCAGACAATAATTTACCCAAAACGGACACCCAAATCCGGGGACGCGGAAATGCGTCCTGGCTGGAGTACGGGAAAAAACCGTACCGGCTCAAGTTTATTGAAAAACAAAAATTGTTTGGCCGCACAAAAGCGAAAAGCTGGGTTCTGCTTGCCAACGCGGCAGATAAAACACTACTGAGAAATACTATCGCGTTTGAGATGGGGCGGCGGTTTGATCTGCCCTTCACCAATCATTACATACCGGTGGAATTGGTTCTGAACGGCGAACACCGCGGCAGTTATCTGTTAACGGAACAAGTACAAACAGGCAAAGGAAGAGTTGACATTGTTGATGATTACGATGGGGTTGAGGATATAGCCGATGAATACCTGGTTGAATTGGATAATTACTATGATGAAGAACCGAAGTTCAGGACAGCAACTATTCCTTTTCCGGTAATGATAAAAACCCCTGAAACCGAGGCAATTAAACTTGGCTTTGGAGACAATTTTGTAAAAGAATCCCTTAATGAATTTGTCGACACCTTATTCGCGGATTCTTTCCCGAATAATGGGTATCGGGATTTAATAGATACAGATACCTTTGTCAAGTACATTATGGTTCAGGAATATTTACAAAACGGTGATTTCTGGTTGTTAAACAGCGTGTACCTGTATAAAAACGAACCGGGAGAAGCGCATGATAAGATCAGCGCCGGTCCTATCTGGGATATGAGCAATACAATCGGCAATCCCAACGAGCGGCGTCCTTCCGGCGGCAAGAAGGGGCTTGGTTCAATCCTTTTTGAACGGTTTTTTGATGATCCGGCTTTTTCAGCACGCTACAAAGAACTATGGGATACGTATAATTCCGCAAACGGAAAAATGACAACTATGCCGACATTCATTGACGAGCAAGCCGACAAACTGGCCAAGTCGTGGCAGCTTGACCGCAAACTATGGGAAGGCGTAGATTACGGTGCGGATTATTACAAAGGTACTATAATCGCGGACTTGCAGTCATGGTGGCAGCAGAGAATTGCGTTTATGAACGGGGTGATAAAATGATAAAAAAACAATATCCGTTCATTTTGGCGGTTCTTCTTTTTTCATGTGGTTTTGTTTTTTCGCAGGAACAAACCTTTTCTATGAGCGCCGGGGTGGGAGGCGTTTTTTCTTCGGTATTTGATATTGAAAAAGTCCACACGGCAGTTGAGCCGTATGTTATGCCCGCCGCCGGAATTAATATCTTTTTTGACGCGACGTATGTGGAAGCGGGCATTGATGTACAGTATGGTTCACGATATTCCCTTGCCTATCCGGTGGATCCGGCAAACAGCGCGACAGCGTTAACCCATCTTGGTTTTTCGCTTTATGGGAAATATCCGTTTCCCCTCAGCAGAATAACACTTTATCCCCTGCTGGGCGTTGATTTCCGGTTATTCCTGAGCGGGCAGGTCTATGACGCGGATGGGAATAAATTCGGCGGGAAATTGGAGCGCGGCGGAAGCGTCGGAGGCGGTTACACTGCCGAAGACCAGTTTGATATGCTGTCGCTGGGCGTGGGGCTTGGCCTTGATTTCCCCTTGCCAAAACATTTTTTTATTCGGAGCGAATTTATCGTTAAGTATACGTTTGATTCAACAGTGGCCGGCGATAAAAGGGACACGGCAAAAAAATATGATTTTGACTATGTTGATGTTGTCCTTGAACCATGCATAAAAATTATGTTTGGTTACCGTTTTTATCGGTAAATTATCGCTGTTTGGAGGAAGCATGAAAAGATTTATTGCCATTATTACTTTAGTTTTTGCCCTTTGTACAGGCGTGAGCGCACAGACCGGCGCAGCACATAAACATGAACAATTTGATATGCTGCTTGGCCTCAATATTGGAATTGGCGGCATCGCCACCGGAAAAGTTTTGGACGGCGGAAGCGGCTCTTTCGCCCTTTCCGCGGACGCGGGAGTGACCTTTGATTTTTATATTTCTAATTACCTTTCCGTCAATACCGGGATTCTTCTTCACCCGGAAGCGCATTTGATAATGGAAGATAATATGAAGAAGAATTACACAGCGGGTTTTAAGTTGTCTGATTACGCCGCAATGCCGCTCTGTATTTCATTGCCAATCATGGCGCATTTCAATGTGCCGCGTGTTGAATGGCTCTATCTTGGGTTCGGCGTTGCTATAAATATTCCACTTGTCGGGATGCTGGATTCTTTGGATGACAATATTGACATAACCATTGACACAAAGGGCCCTGTATTTGTGAGCCTGCCGATTGATATTGGCTTTGATCTCATACGACACAACGGAAACGGAATGCGTTTTTTCTTCAGAATTACGCCGACTATTCTTGAGAAAGGCGCCGTGGTCCCGATCGGCTGTGTGTGGCAGATATATAACTGGAAAATATTTAAATAAGCGGGTGCCGCCCTCTCGAATAAGGTGGTAACACGGAGATGACCTACATCACGTCGAGGAAGGGGATGCACACAAGGTTGAGCGCGTCCCTGAGCACCGTGAGCACCGC
>JAISRF010000236.1 GCA_031273775.1 Oscillospiraceae bacterium | reverse complement strand
TAATCCCGCAGATTTTCTGCCACTCCCGCGACAAAACCTCCGGTGAGGTTTTCGCGGTGACGGTGGGGTTGTTCATCTTTTTCAGGTCATCGGCGAAATTCGTACCGTAGGCGCGGTATATATCATCCCAGTCCGGCGTTTCTGCGTGAAAATCAATATCGGACGCGCCTGCCAGCCGTTGATACATATCCGCCGTCAGCAGGGAAGCGACGCCTACCTTTTTCCCATGAAAGTCGGAAAGCAGACCCTGCTCCAATTTTTTGATTTCCCAAAAGTGCGAAATAATATGCTCCGCTCCGGACGCGGGACGAGTACACCCCGCCAGCGACATGGCCAGCCCCGCCATAACCAGCGCCTCCATGATTGCCGCCGCGGTGTTGGTATCGTTTTGCGCTACCCGATCCGCCATGGACACCACTCTGTTCAGTGCGGTTTTGGTGAGTGCCGCTACTTTTTCGCAGTAATACTCACCCGATGTATGATGCGCGATTTTCCAGTCAACAATTGCAATGTATTTGGCGATTATGTCGCCGAACCCCGCCGATTTCAACTCCGCCGGAGCCGCCGCCAGAATATTGGTGTCCCCAATGATGATTTCCGGACAACGGGCGGGATAGGAAATTTTAAAATTTCCGCGGGTGATTGGCGCGGAATCAGAGGCAAAGCCGTCCATTGACGGTGCGGTGGCAAAAATCGCGAAACGCTTATCCGCCCGTAACGCCGCCAAACGGCAGATGTCGTTCAGCGAACCGCTGCCCACTGAAAGGATTCCGGCGCCGCCGCCGCACAGCTCCGTCAGTGCGTCCACGTCGGCCATATCCGCTACCCGCAGGTCGTCAAACAGCCGGAGTTTTAACTTAAACCCTCCAGCCGTGAGTGCGCCGGTTAAACCTGCCGAAGCATTCAGAGTATTATTGTCCGCGACAAGCAGAATATCGTGTGGAAAACCGTGGGCGTTTAAAATATCCGCCGTCCGGTCAAGCAGTCCCTCCCCGATTTCCACCGCCTTTATAAGAGCGTGATGCTCACGTCCGCAGGAGCAGCCGCCAAAATCCTCAATCAGCCGCTTTATATCCATGATATCAGCACTCCGTTTCAAGCTTTAATCCATTGTAGGACATGATAAACCCGTATTCCTTTGCTGCGCCGGTCATTTCTTCGGATGATCATTTTAAAATGCCACCACCACCGCCGTTGCGTACCGCTTGGTATGCGAAACGCTCACAGTAAATTGTAGGCGGCGTTCTTCGGAAATATGCAGAGCTTTTCCACAAAGATAAAGATACGGCGCACCATTGTCCCGGTGAAGAAGCTGAACCTCTCGGAGATAGAAACCGGCGACACCGGTTGAAAGCGCCTTGCCAAAAGCCTCTTTGGCGGCAAACGCCGCGGCCAAAGACTGCGGGGGCATGCCGCGTGCGCAAAGCTCCGCCCGCTCCTCTGCCCCGTAGACAAAGGTTAAAAACCGGGGGCTTTGAAGTGAACGGCGAATACGGTCGATTTCAACCAAATCAATTCCAACCGAAAGCATCTTTCGCCACCAGCCGGGGGAGTGCTTTTTTTACCGCTTCCAGCACCCTGCCGTCGGGCTGGAACACTACCAGAGTCTGCCCGAATTCTTTGTGCCGGAAAGTAAGATACCACGTGTTTTCCTCCACGTTACCGGCGATTACGCGCTTTTGATAATTGCGGTTCTGATGTTCGACGGGGTTGTATTTGCCGATTGCCTCCACGTCTTTGCATTCGAAAGAAAGAGCGCGCCTGCGACGGCGGCGGGCGACAATCCGGTCTATGTCAAAAAATCCGTTGGTGACCGAATATTCGTATTCCACGCTGAAATTGCCGGAGAGAAACCACGCGCCGTAGCCTGCCCCGCCCGCGATTACAACGGCGAAAACACCAACGTAACCGATGAATATCAACAGGGAAGCAGCCGCAATCAAGCCCGCGGCAAGCCACAGCGCGACCGCCGCGGCCAGCTGAGAGCCGGTTTTTTTCATGGGAACAATTTGTTCAAAAAACGTGTCCATAAACGTGTCCCTTCCAATATTTGATTTGAGCTAAGCATACCACAACCGACGTTGCTTGTCAACTTTTAACTTGTCCCCTCAGTCATGACGCACTAATGGCAAACGGCGCGTTTTACCGCGACCTGTTTGAGTCGCAGTTTCAATGAAATACACTGCGGCAAGTATCGGCGTATCTGTTGTAAAAAATAAACGCATGAGTAAACAAATTGTTAACAAACAGACTTTTATGTTGATTAGTGGTTGAAAACGGCGTATAATGACGCTTGAAAACATAGCTTTACTTGAGGTAATCCCTTGTTTTTGTTTTGAGTCGAAAATTTAATGAGCGAACCCTTGTGTTCGCCCGGAAAGTAAAATTTACGAGGTTAAGGGATGTTGTATTCAGCCGATTTTATCGACCGCGCTGCTCCCCCCCAGGGCACATTGTTTTTGCGGCGGCCGCGTCTAAACGCTTTACTGAAAAAGGCCGTCCAAAAAAACCTGACCATCATCGTCGCCGGTGCGGGTTACGGCAAGTCCGCGACGGTTTATAACTTTCTCAACGATATGAACATCCGTTCATTTTGGATGTATTTGACCGAAGACGACAATTCAACCGTTCGTTTTTGGGAAAACTTCGTAAGAGCGGTCGCGCAAATCCACCCAGAGATTGCGTCAGTTCTCAATGACGCCGGGTTTCCGGAAACCTCTCACGCGCTGGGGCAAATTCGTTCGGCCATCCAGACTTTCTTAAAACCCGATCACAAAACGGCGGTCGTTTTGGAGGACTTCCACTTAATCAGCGAAAAACGTATTCTTTATTTTGTTGAGCGCATGTTGCAGTGCTGGCCAAATCATGTTTCTTTCATCATTACCACGCGCTCGGAGCCGCCTTTTAACACCATGAATCTTCTTACCAAAGAGCTCATCACAAAAATCAGCGAACCCGATCTGGTTTTTTCGGAAGAAGAAACAGGCGGGTATTTTAACATGCTTGGCATACGCTTGTCACCGTTTGATTTGAAGCGGATTTGTGAGGAAACCGAAGGCTGGATTTTTGCGCTTCGGCTTATATCTTTGGCAGTCCGGGAAGGGGCGCGTAAAACCGAGCAGGCGCTGACCGCCATGAAACACAACATAGATCGTCTGATGGAGAGCGCGTTTTTCGCGTCCCTGCCCGACGCGGTTAAGAAGGATCTGGTCAAGCTTTCCCTGCCGGATTGGCTGCCGTTTGAATTGGTTCAAGATATAACGGCGGACGTGAGCAGTCTGGAAAACATCCTTTCCGTCAGTGCTTTTATACGCTACAATTCATTTTCGGACACCGTCCGGATTCACCATTTATACCAAATTTTTTTGCGCGGCAAGCAGGATATTTTGACTCAGGAAGAACGACTCGGGGTGTACCAAAAAGCCGCAGCTTGTTACTATGAAAAAGAAGATTATCTGCTCGCCTGCGCCTATTATGAGAAAGCGCGCAATTGGCCGGGTCTCGCGGGAGCCATTTGGCGCATTTGCCTGGCGCGCGGAAATTCGCGCGGAAATATGAGCGCCACCGCGGAATTTATTCTCGGCCTCCTCGCCAAAATCCCGGAAAGCGCTTATGACGATGCGGTTGATTTATACATACTGAACGCGCGAGCGTATATGGATTTGAAACGTTTTAAGGATTCTGTCCATCTGCTTGAATCCGTAATAGAAAAACACAGAAATGTTCAGGGTTCTCCTCAGATCTACTGGCTTTTGTCCGAGTGCTATTATACTCTGGGCTATAACGATCTGTTTGCGGGGCTGGTTACGGGAGCCGAAAATTTGGAAAAGTATCTTGCCGAAGGATATAAATATTATATGCTCAGCGGCGGGTTGCAAATGGGAGAAACCATCGGGGCGTTCGTGTCCAGCTATGTCAATCAGCAAGGCCCCACAGACAAAAAAGGGGAGTTTGATAAGAGAAACGAAAATTTCAACCGCGCGGTTCATTTTGCCATTAAAGGCAGATGCGGTCTGCTTAGCGGCGTGTCGGAGCTTGCGAATGCGGAGCTGGCGTATTATAAAGCCGACATGAAAACGGCGGAGCGAGAGGCGCTTCAATCTTGCCGGCTCGCCCACGGGGGAGGTCAGATTTTTGTGGAACTGCGGACTCTGATGTTCCTGCTTAAAACGTCCCTGCGAAGCGGACATCCTGAAACTGTTCTGCAATATTTAAAGTCCTTGAAAGATATGTCCCGAAACCCGGAATTCAGACTTGGGCACCGGTATTACGAGATTGGGGCGGGGTGGCTTTACGCCGCGGTCGGGCGTCCGGATTTGGCGGCGGATAACGTAAAGTGCGATTATAAAGACACGGATGCCAACGCCGTGCAGCTTGAAATGGAAAATATTACGCGGATCAGGCTGCTGCTCGCGGAGCAAAACCATTTTGAGGCGTGGTCGGTCTTAAACTGGCCGGTGTTCCAGAAACGTATGAGCTATTATTTCCTCGGTCAGCTGGATCTGGAGGTGATGCGCGCCGTCTGTCTGTTCCGTATGAAAGAGAAGGAGACTGCCCTTAAGGCTCTTGAGCGGGCGTATACAATCTCCGTCGTCGAGGGCTTTGACATGCCCTTTATAGAAATGGGGAAGGATATGCGCGCTCTGGCCGCGCACGCCATGAAGTCCCGCGGTCTTGCCATACCGGCGGAGTGGTTGGACAAAATCCATACCAAAGCCTCCTCTTACGCAAAACAAGTTTCTTTTGTGGCAAAGCACCTTTTTGGCGAACCCGCTGATTCAAACGGCAACCCCGGCTTGTCGGGGAACGAAGTGGAAATTTTAAGGGATATTTACCTCGGTCTGTCCCGGTCGGAAATTGCCGCGAACCACAATCTTTCCCTCAACACGGTGAAAACGTATGTCGGAATAATCTACTCTAAATTGGGCGCGAATACCCTTCCGGAAGCAATACAAACCGCCACCAGGCTAAATTTGCTCTAAAACCTGTATTCACGGTCGGCATGTGCCGACCGTGAATACAGGTTCGTATCGCTAAGCAAGCAATAAATCTTCCACAAGCTCCGGTATGTGGAGTATGGACACATCTTCCTTTTCGATTTCGGCCAACAACGCAATCAGTTCCGCTTCGTTCGCGGTAATGTCGTTCGCGCTGTATACTGTTTGACCGCCCGATTCAAGAACGATTCCGTAGAAATCGCAACCCGTCCCGTCTTCGTCAAAGCACCTTGTTTTGGTTATGCGCAGGTTGTAACCGGTCGCCGTTTGCTGATTTGTGACTGTCATTAAAATACACTTCCTTGATTGATTTTTGCAAGAACATTGTATCTCAGTCAAAAATCGCGCGGTACACCCCGATCGAATCATCCTTTTTTCGCCATAATTTCACAAACGTTACAGAGGGGGAACAACGGTCAGGGAACGTAGAAAAACGCGCAAAAGGAGTCAACGATCAGTGAGCTTACATCACATCAATGAAGAAAGCGTTCAAACGCCGAAAATCCATTTTGGCGAAAAGTTCGGGTATTTGGCGTTTTCCGCCTCTTTCAACCTCGTTTACCAGTTCAAAACTCTTTATTATCTCTTTTTCCTCACCGACGTGCTGAAAATCGGTGTTGGCCGGGCAGGGATCATCGTTGTGCTCGGTACCATTTGGGACGCGGTAAACGATATGGTTATCGGATACTGGGCGGCTAACCGAAGGTTTAAGAACGGCGAGACAATGCGTCCTTTTATCCTGTGGTACTCCGTGCCCTGGGGGGTGACGCTCCTGCTGCTCTTTACAAATTTCAGAATGAGCAGTCCCCTGACCATCTCGGTTTCGATTGCGATATATGTTGTATTTGAGCTGTTCAACACCATCGTCGCCATTCCCTACAACAGCCTCGGGGGTCTTGCCACAAACCGAAATTCCGACCGCAGGAGCATAAATGTG
>JAISRF010000199.1 GCA_031273775.1 Oscillospiraceae bacterium | reverse complement strand
CGCTGTACCGCGGGCCGCTGAAAATTGGTTCCCGAGTACCCGTCGTCACAATACACCTCGACCTCGTTCCAGCCCTGCTCCCGGACATACCGGCACAGCATATCCTTTTGATTTTCGATGCTCACGGATTCGCCCGAACGCTCGTCGTCGTTGGACAATCGGCAGTAAATCCCGGCGTCGCGGTTGTGTTCCAATCCCATTTTGTTTTCCTCCTGCTTGTCAATTTTAATATGTAGCCGACCGGGAAAGTCGGCGTGATAGAAGTTTAATACTGTTCCCGCGAAACCGCAAAGGTGCGAATTTTTATTTTGCGCGCTTGACAATCTATGCCTATGCCGTTCTGACCGCGCCCGCTTTTATATCGGTCATCGCTTTGCGGACGGCAAGCTGTTCAAGGGTTTTGCCCAAATCCTTTTCACCCAAAAACACGCTGGTCACGCGGTAAATCGTTCTGCCGATTTTCACCTCTTTGTAGGTTGTGGGGGCGTCAATTGTTTTTTGTTTCATATGCAATCCTCCGTCTATTCTGAAAATTCAATTGGTTATAAAAGCGGCGGAGGGATTATTTACCCGCGCCGCTTATGGGGTTTGTTTTGCTCTTTTGTTTTTGTGCCGCCGCGCTCCAAGCTGTTGAGCCAGATTTTTATCTCCTGTTTGATTTGCTGCGCGGTGGGCGACGATTTCTTGCTGTCACTCATATTTGTCCGTTTTCACCGCAGACCAGACCGTGACCTTTCGCCCGGTCTTGCCGCAGATTTTCTTGCCGACCGCCGTAACCAGTCCCGCATCCGCAAGCTCGGTTAAGCGCGGAGCGGCGAAGTTGCGCTCATCCGTGGGGGTAATATCCTCCATCATCAATACCGTTGCGACTTCTTGGGCGGTCAAATCGCCCCATTCACGCAGAATCCGCAAGACGGTTTTCTGCCGTGCCGTCAGCGTGGGCAAAACGGTGTTGTAGCTCTCGCGTTTGAACGACAAGTACCGGGCGGTAGCCGCGCTGCTCGTTCCCGAACGCCGAATCGGTTATATCGGCGAAATACATCTCGCCGCGTATGACTTCAAGTGGCATAGCTCTGAACCTCCTGTTTGCGAATTGGTATGTAGACCGTGCGGCGGGGCTTTTAGAGACGTGGGAGGCTGTAAATAAACCTCAAAATCTTTTAGCTCCGCCGCTTCGGTCTGTATTTGAAATCGCTCATATTTGTTCCGGGCGCCCCTGAGCGATAAGCGGATAACATCCGCCGGGAACCGTCAAACGGTGACTTGCGAAGTCACTCCACAGGAATTTCACCTCCCCGCATTCTGATGCCGGGCGGCCCCCATTGCGTGCGACGGCTCACGGACGGAAAATCCGCTTCAACGCTCAAGCTGTGGCTGGGCCGGAGTTTCATTGGTTGTGTTTGACGGTTGACTTATTCGGCTGTGAGGTTTTCACCCCAAGAGGCTTCCAACCCTCTCACTACTCCCTGCACAGTCAAAAGCCGTTTTGTCCCGCTGATTCCGATAAAAAGTTTTTGAGCTTGGCAATAGCGGATATTTGCCTACGACTTGCCGCTGATTTTGAAACTCCTGTCAGTTGCTCATAACCGCGAACAGTTCCCGGATCTTTTGAGAGATACAGATACTCAATCAAGTGCCGTTCTGCTTTGCTCAGTCGGGAAAGAGCCGCCTTGACCGCTTCACGCTCAAAATTGCGGAAACACTCCGCTTCAACATCACAATCCGGATCCGGTAACAGTTCCTCGCCGTAGCACTCCTCCTCGGTTTCCATTTGATGATAGGAAACCATCGTGTAACCGGGGTCAGAATCCCGCAGATGCTGCAAATGGCGTTTTTCTTTGAGCCAAGCTGTGTGTTCCTTTTTCGTCGCCTCAATGACAATTCTGTCATCACCGCCGTCATCGTCTACTGCGTGCAATTTTACAAATCGCCGTTTCTTCCCTTCCGGACTCTTAAAGAGAGTGAGGAATTGGCGACGGGTTAGAAAATCCCACTCCGGGTTAATACCGCCGCAGTTGGGGTCTTTCCAGACCAAATAAGTTGTTTTCATATTGACCTCCGTAAATTTGAATTTTTGAATGTGGAATCAAAAATCCAAACCCGGAGGAGCGCGTGCGCGGCAGGGAACTCGGGGACAAAACGAGGGCATAAAAAAATCCTTCCCGCCTGAAAGCGGAAAGGATAAAAAACTTGAAGCCGTATGAATGTCGTTCGCTGACGCGCCGGATGAACAGAGCTTACCGTTTCGGATAATCTCACATTCATACGGCTCGTAGGAAGTCTATCTATTCAGCTCCAAGGCACAGTATGATATTCAGTTGTGGTTTGATTTTAGTGCGGCGGCAGACGGAATCGCACTGCACCGTTTCTGCACAGCACCGCATTATACACCGACTCACGCTTGCACACGCTGCATTTTGCCTGAACGTGTCCCCGTGAATCCTCAAACAGCTTAATGGAATGATGTCCGCAGAAATGGCACACCGCCAAGCGGCTTTTCAGTCTGTCAACGCCGTCGCTGTGTCTGCGAATTTTTTCAAGCGCCTCCCGCGTCAGTGATCCGTTTGCGACCATTTTCATATCGCTTCCTCCAACGTCACATAAATGTCTATGGGGTTATATTTGAACTCTTTCGCGGGGCGGTTTTCAATGTACCCCAGTTCCCGCAAACGAATCATAAACGCGGACGCGGAAACGCCGATGTATTCCGCCATCGCGTTGACACATATCCGGTCTGACCGCTCCGACCCCCAATAACCGAAGCGTTTTATTTTTTCGCCCTGACAAAATAGCGTCATCACATACGCGATCAAATCGCCCGGCATCAGCAAAACCGCCGCCAGCGCGTTTGCCTGCCATTCGTACCGGTTGGATACCCTCTGCAAATCCCGGCAAGAATAGGCCTGTCCGGGAGCAAAGCGGGCGCGGACGCTGACCCCGGTTTGTTCTTCCTCGGCACGGCAGAGAATTTGATGCCCGCACTCGTGAGCAATCGTGAACCGCCGCCGACCGGGTTTATCATCTTTAAGCATCGCTTCCTCCAACAAAATCGTGTCCTGCGGGAGCCGGATCGTTTCGCTTTTGCCGTTGCGGTTCAAGGAAAGCTCAATCTCGCTGAAAGTGGTCAAGCCCAATAGTGTCCTGTCATCGGAGAGCTGGGTGTAAAACTGTTTCAGCCCGAGATATTCTCCGGCAAGAGCTTCAATGTCGATCTGATGACCG
>JAISRF010000149.1 GCA_031273775.1 Oscillospiraceae bacterium | reverse complement strand
TGTCGTTTTCGCGGCGGACGGTAAAAGGCTGATACCGTCCGGCAAAAACAGACTCCTCCGGCACGGGGTCGGGTTTGAAAGCGGGGATCGGCGGTAGCTTTTGCAGAATCTGAGCCGTTGCTGAAACAAGCTCCGGTACGCCCGCGTTGGCGACCGCCGTCACACGGAAAAAACGGTGGCCTTTTCCGGTTATATATGTCTCAAACGCGGTGATTTGCCCGTCATCAGCTATATCGCACTTATTGCCGGCCACCAGTTGAGGACGCGTGGCAAGCTCCGGGGAAAAGGCGGCCAATTCGGCGTTAATCGCCTCGAAATCTGTAATCGGGTCGCGTCCCTCGCTCCCGGAAACGTCCACCACATGTACAAACAGGCGGCAGCGTTCCACGTGGCGTAAAAAGTCCAGTCCCAGCCCCACGCCGGAACTCGCGCCTGCAATCAAACCGGGAATATCCGCCATGACGAACGAGGTGTCCCCGACGCGAACCACGCCCAAAACAGGGGAGAGGGTGGTAAAATGGTAATCGGCGATTTTAGGCTTGGCTTCCGAAACCACGGAAAGCAGGGTGGATTTTCCCACGTTTGGAAAACCGATTAACCCCACGTCTGCCAGCAACTTTAATTCCAGCAGTACTTCAAACCGTTCGCCTTCAGCCCCCAATTTTGCGAAACGCGGAGCCTGACGGACAGAGTTGGCAAAGTGCGCGTTGCCCCAGCCGCCCTTGCCGCCTTTTGCGATGATAACCGGTTCCGCGCCTGAAATATCGGCCAATAAACGGTTGTTTGAAGCGTCGCGCACCAGGGTTCCGTGCGGGACTTTCAAATAGAGATCCTTGCCGCCTTTGCCAAAGCAGTTGGAACCCCTGCCGTTTTCGCCGTTTTCCGCTTGGTGTTTCCGGGTGTAACGGTAATCGGAAAGAGTGTTTTGGTTGGTGTCCGCCACAAAGACTACGTTGCCGCCCTTGCCGCCGTCTCCGCCGTCCGACCCGCCGTTGGCGACGTATTTTTCCCGGTGAAATGTGACGGCTCCGTTACCGCCGTCCCCGGCCTTTATACTGATTTTCGCGGTGTCGATGAACAATATATTTTCTCCTTCATTCTCAATTCTTTTCCGCGTCTGCGCTGCGGATTTGCGCGCGCTTTATTTTTCCGCTGATGGTTTTGGGTAATTCCGCCACGAATTCCACCACACGGGGGTATTTGTACGGCGCGGTGACCTTTTTTACGTGTTCCTGCAACTCTTTTACCAGTGTGTCCGACGGCGCGAAACCGGCCTTTAACACCACGGTTGCCTTTACCACCTGCCCGCGGATTGGATCCGGGGCGGCGGTTACGGCACATTCCACCACGGCGTGGTGTTCCAGCAAAGCGCTTTCCACCTCGAAGGGACCAATCCGGTAGCCGGAGCATTTAATCACGTCATCATTCCGGCCTACAAACCAATAATACCCGTCAGAATCCCGCCAGGCAATGTCGCCGGTATCATATGAGCCGTTACCCATGGCGGCTTGGGTTAAGGCATCGTCATTGTAATAACCGTTGAACAGCCCCAGCGGGTGATTTTTCGCCACATTCCGCACAATTACCGCGCCCTCCTCGCCGTCCGGACAGGAATTGCCCTCGCTGTCCACAATATCCAAATCGTAAAGGGGTGACGGCTTGCCGATTGAGCCGGGACGCGGCTCAAACCACGGAAAATTGGCCACCATGACGGAGGATTCGCTTTGCCCAAAGCCTTCGGTAAGCCGCAAGCCGGTTGCCTCGTAAAATTTGCGGAAAATCTCCGGGTTCAGCGGCTCACCGGCGTTCCCGATATGTTCAATGGAAGAGAGGTCATACCTGCTCAAATCCTCCAGTAGCATAAATCGGAACATGGTGGGCGGCGCGCAAAAGGTTGTCACTTTATACTGCTCTAACTTTTGCAGTAAATTCGCGGGTACAAACTTGTCCATATCGTAAGCGAAAATCACCGCGCCGCAAATCCACTGCCCGTAAATTTTACCCCAGCCGAATTTTGCCCAACCGGAATCGGACACCGACATGTGAAGCTTGCCCTCCCGCACACACTGCCAATATTTGGCCGTGACAATGTGCCCCAGCGGGTGGGTAAAGTCGTGCTTAACCATTTTGGGCATTCCGGTGGTACCGGAGGTGAAGTAAATCAGCATGGTGTCCGAATTTTGGGTTGATTCACCGCCGGTGGGACGGGGAAAAACGTCCGGTTGTTTGTCCGTTTCCCGGTCGAAAGAAAGCCAGCCCTCACGTGTCCCCGCCACCATGATTTTGCCTTCTAAAGTGGGGCAATGGGGAAGCGCCGCTTCCGCCTGAGAAACGACGAAATCGTCATTCACGCAAACTAAATATTTGATTTTCGCGGCATTGACGCGGTAGGCAATATCTTTGGCCGTGAGTTGGAGTGACGCGGGAATAATGACCGCGCCCAGTTTACAGAGCGCGGCGGCGGTAATCCAGTATTCAAACCGGCGGCGCAGAACGCACAGGACAACGTCGCCTTTTTTTACGCCAAGACTGCGGAAAAGGTTTGCGGTTTTGTTGGAAAGGCGGGAAATGTCGCCGAAAGAAAATCGGCGTTCTCCGCCGCGGTCATCACACCAGACCAGAGCCGGCTTGTTGTCCTCCCGCTTTGCCCACTCATCCACAATGTCAAAACCGAAGTTGAAGTTTTCCGGGACAACAACACGGTAGTTTTGCTTAAAGTCTTCGTAGGAATCGAAGTTCTGCTTTGGGAGAAAGCGTTCTAACATTTTAGACTTACCTTTCGAGTTTTATTCATTTCGGGTCAGATCCCCCGCCTCTTGCGGCGGTATAATTCATTCCGCAATCACGGTAAGGAAAACGGCGGGGGCACTGTCCAGCGCGAACTGCCCGTGCGGATGGGAAGCGCTGAAATAAATGGAGTCGCCGGGTTCCAGCTCCAGATCTTTACCGTCGAACCGCAGGAGCAATTTTCCTTCAAGGCAGAGGTTGAACTCCTGTCCTTTGTGAGATACAAGTCCATGATCCGCGTTGCCCGGTTCCACAGTGACCAGAAGCGGTTCCATAATTTTGTTTTTGAAGCGGGCGGCAAGACTTTTGTAGCTGTACCCGGAAAAGCGCTCCGTAACCGTGCCGAAGCCCTTTTTTACAAGGCAGTAATCCGCTAAACGCGGCGCGTTTCCGGTTAGAATCTCGTTCAAGTCCACGCCGAACAGCGTAGCAAGCTCATACATCACGCTGATTGGAATGTCTTTGCCGCTGTTTTCGTAACCGCGATAGGTTTCCGGGGAAAGGTTAAGCCGCGCGGCAATGTCCAAGTCGGAAAATCCGCATATTTCCCGCATTTCGCGTACCCGCCGCCCGATTTGTAAAAAGGTTTCATCCGTCATTTTCAATGACCTCCTTCACATGGATTCATTTTACATGATTACGGGCGAAAATTCAACAAAAAAATCATTGATTTTTTTCTCTCTTAAATTCCGGCCCCTACCGCTTTGTTCACCGCCGCTTTCCGGATCAAATCCACCGGAATGACGGTAAAGGCCAGCGCGGCGCATAAAATCAAATCCCGCGGTTCCATTTGTACCGTCCGGAATATCCCGCCTCCGAAATACAAAATAAACAGCTGAATGGCCGTTACCAATCCCATAATCACAATAAACGGCTTGTTTCCCGCTAAATATTCCAACAGGTTCATACGGTGTGTTCGGGCGGAAAAACTCATAAAAATGGCCAGAAACATAAACAGCGCGAAAAACGCCGTCATTTGGTACAGCGGCTTTTCCGGGTCTGCAAACCGGGCGAAGAGGCGGCTTTTCAGGAAAAACAGGCAGAGGAATGTGCCAAACACACCACCGGTGGCAATTTGGCTTTTCATGTAGCTGTTCAGCATGGGTTCGCCGCGCTTTTTCGGCGGCTCCCGCATGTATTTTTTTCGCGCCTTTTCGCCTGAAAACGCCAGCCCGGCAAGCGTATCCATGACCATATTCAGCCACAGCATTTGAATGACGGTGATCGGCGAGTCCACGCCCAGAAACGGCCCGAGCACCGTTACGCCCAGCGCGCACACGCAAATACTCATCTGGTAAATGATGAATTTGCGTATGCTTTTGAAAATGGTTCGCCCGTAACATACCGCTTTTGCGATTGACGCGAAATTGTCGTCCAGAATGACGATATCGCCGGCTTCTTTCGCGACCTCGGTGCCGCTGCCCATGGCGAAGCCTACATCCGCCTGTTTCAAGGCAGGCGCGTCGTTCACGCCATCCCCGGTCATGCCCACGACCAAACCCTTCGTCTGCGCCGCCCTAACCAGACGGCTTTTGTCGGCGGGCAGGGCGCGGGCCACCACGCGGAGCAATGTCAGCTTTTTTTGCAGTTCATCGTCGCTCATTAAGCGAAGCTCCTCGCTGGTCAGAACCAAATCGGCAGTGGAATTCACCAGCCCTGCGTCTTTTGCTATGGCCAGCGCCGTGGCGGGCGCGTCGCCGGTGATCATGACCGTTTGGATTCCGGCGTTTTGCACCTCCCGCACACCCGTGACGGTTTCCTTGCGTAAATCGTCCCGCAGCCCCAAAAGTCCTACAAAAGTTAAATCGGCAAAAGGCTCTGTCAGCGCCCCACCGGACACTGCCACGGCAATCAGACGGATCGCCTGCCCCTCTAATTTACGCGCGATCTCCGCAAGCGCGGCTCTGCCTGTGAACGGACATTCCTCACCCTGATCGTTGTACGCTTTTGTACAGGCGGGTAGCAATTTTTCCGGCGCGCCCTTGATAAATACGGCGGAAATTTCACCGGTCACGGCAGTCGCCATGTATTTTTTGTCGCTGGAAAAGGGAATGGATTTCACTTTTTCAAGCATCGGCATATGTGCGCCCAATCCCGAGGCAAAGGCAAGCGCCGCCCGGTCCGTCGCGTTCCCGCCCACGGCGCGGTTGCCGTCCATGTAAGCGGCCGAATTGTAACTGATTGCGGCGCGCAAAATTTCCCACAGCCGTTTTGAACCCTTGCCTGCATCCTTTTTGCCGTAGGTTTTGCCCTGTCCGTTAATAAAATGCGTGACCTCTAACCGTCCTTGGGTAAGAGTTCCGGTTTTGTCTGTGAACAATATGTTCAGGCTTCCCGCTGTTTCGATTCCCACCAGCCGTCTCACCAGCACGCTGTCCCGGAGCATCCGCTTCATGTTGGCGGAAAGCACCACGGTGATCATCATGGGCAGGCCTTCCGGCACCGCCATTACAATAACCGAAACGGCAAGGGTGGATGCCTTAATCACGTGGGGCAGCAGCGCTT
>JAISRF010000141.1 GCA_031273775.1 Oscillospiraceae bacterium | reverse complement strand
GAATCCGAAGGGTTTGATTTAATCGCCATGGGTCGCCCGGAGGGTAGCGGTTGTTACTGCTACGCCAACAATGTTCTAAAATCGGTCATCGGGCAAATCGCCAAAGAGTACCCATACGTCATGCTCGACAACGAGGCGGGCCTCGAAAACCTTTCCCGCCGCATTGTGCAGGCCGTGGACTTGCTTATTTTGGTTTCCGATTCCGGGAGCAGCGGGCTTAACACGCTAAAACGGCTTTACGACCTTGCAAATGAAATGGAAATAGGTTATAATAAATTGTTTTTGGTTGTCAACAAAATCCGCGGCAATACACCGGCAGGGCTTGACGAAATAAAGAGCTACACCAACGCGGATTTGGCCGTGACCGTTCCCGACAGCCCGGAGCTTGCCGAATTTTCAGAAGAAAATAAGCCGCTCACAGGCTTGCCGGAAAATAATCCGCTGGTCAAGGCGGCGGACGAGATAATCGCCAATTTGACGTAAGTGTGGCTGTCCGCGGTCGCCCGCAAAAAGTGTGATTTTTAATGGTCAAGGAGTATGTCGCGGGTGGCGGATACCGCCGTTTTTCAGGCCGGAAATATCCCTCCATACCGGATAAAGCGATCACGTTAAGTAAGAAAAGCAGTATATTTTAAGGAGAATTTAATCAATGGAAAACACAACCGATGTTTTTCAAAGGGTAAGCGACGCGGCGTCCGCCGAAATGCTTGAAAAAGCAATCAGCGAATGTCAGGACACCTGCTTTACCCGGGCGGATGCGCAGAAAAATCAGTGCGGATTCGGCAAGGCGGGGGTTTGTTGCCGTATTTGCCATATGGGTCCCTGCCGCATTACGCCCAAAGCGCCGAAAGGCATATGCGGTGCCAACGCGGACACCATTGTCGCCCGGAATTACCTTCGGGAGGTTTCCGGCGGTACTGCCGCCCACTCCGATCACGGGCGCCACCTCGTACTTCTGCTTAAAAAAGTAGCCGAGGGCAAGGCGAACGGCTACGAAATCAAAGACGAAAAGGCCCTGTTTTACAACGCGAAACTGTATGGTATCGAAACCGAAGACCGTGAGACGAACGCCATTGCGCTGGATTTGGCAAGCTTGTTTATGGAAGAATTTTCCAGTCAAGAAAACTCGCTTAAAACCCTTGAGCTCGCGCCGCAAAAGCGCCGCAGCCTGTGGGAGCAAAAAGGTGTGCTGCCAAAAGGAATCGACCGGATGGTGGTCGAGTCCATGCACCGAACCACTATGGGGGTTGACCACGATTACAAAAACCTGCTGATGCACGCGTTCCGCACGTCGCTGGCCGATGGTTGGGGCGGCGCGCGCGTAGCCTCCATCACATCGGACATTTTGTTCGGTACGCCCGCGCCGGTCAAAAGCACCGCTAACTTAGGCGTGCTGCGGGCTGACACCGTTAACATATTGATTCACGGGCATGAGCCTGCACTTTCGGAAATATTAACCGTTGCGGTAGCCGACCCGGAAATAATGGCTTACGCAAAGGACGCGGGAGCTGCGGGCGGCATTACGCTGGCCGGGATTTGCTGTACCGCCAACGAAATCCTCATGCGTCACGGAGTTCCCGTGGCCGGCAACGTCCTGCAGCAAGAGCTTGCCATTGTGACAGGCGCGGTCGAAGCCATGATTATTGATGTGCAGTGCTGCATGCCCGGTCTGCCGGATATCGCCAAAAATTATCACACGGAGATCATCTCCACGACCGACATTGCAAAAACCATCGGCGCGACGCACATTGAAGTAGGGCACACCAATCCAATGGCCGCCGCCAGGGAACTGGTAAAGCGCGCCATAGACAACTTTAAAAGGCGCGACGCCGCCAAAGTACAAATTCCCAAAAGCAAGGAGCCGCTGGTGGCGGGCTTCTCCGTGGACGCCATTAAGTACATGCTGGGCGGCAAATATCGTGCGTCTTTTCGCCCGCTGAACGACGCCATTATTCAAGGGCGGATTTTGGGTGTGGCGGGCATTGTGGGCTGTAATAACGCCAAAATGAAAGCTGACGATTATGTGAATGTCCTGACTGAAGAGCTGGTTAAACGGAACGTCCTGGTGCTTCAAACAGGCTGTGCGGCTATCGCGTCCGCCAAGGGCGGCCGTCTGAAGCCGGAAACGGCGCTGGAACTTGCCGGCGCGGGACTCCGCGAGGTTTGCGAAACGGTAGGTATGCCCCCGGTTTTACATATGGGCAGCTGCGTGGACAACTGCCGCGTACTGGAAGCCGCGACGGAAGTCGTGGCAGAGGGCGGACTGGGCGACGATTTGGCGTCCATTCCCGCCGTAGGTGTGGCGCCGGAATGGATGAGCGAAAAGGCTATCGCCATCGGCTGCTATTTTGTCGCCTCCGGTATAGACGTTATTCTGGGTAACCCGTTTTATACCAGCGGTTCGGAAAATGTCAACGCATATCTGCACGGCGGTGTCAAAGAAGATTTTGGCGCGTGCTTTCACCTGATTGAAACACCGATGGAAGCAGCCGACAAAATTGTGGAACTTTTGAACGCTAAACGGGATAAATTGGGCATTAATAAAAAAGTCGAACGCAAATTGTTGGATATGAAAGACCGCCGTACACACGGCATGTAGTGAAGAATTGAAGATGAAAAATGGAGAATTGAAAATTGTGGTGTCGCATTTGCGACGAATTAAAACGAGGAGGAACTTCCATGTCAAAAATCATCTGTTCCAGCGCCATTGACGGCGCGGTGGAATGGGTTGTAAGGGCGGAAAAAAAGTTAGCGGAAGCAGTAGCCCAAAAAGGCGCGGATTTTGCCGTTTCCTTCCCGGATACCAACTACTTCCTGCCTGTGATTTATTCGTTCACGGGCAAGGCGGTTCGCACCCTTGGGGATTTGCAATGCATATTGGATGAGGCAAAAACGCTCTTGCCCGCCCGCCCCGCGGACGATGTGTGGTTGCCCTACCTCGGCAATGCGTTGGACGCCGGTGTTGCCGCATTGTTCGCCTGTGAGATTATTGAAGCCTGCAAATACGGTTTCGGCCCCAATCCGGTGGACGGAATCTGGCTGGGCGCGGCCAACGATGTCATTATGCGCGAGCGCGGGATTGAATTTGTGGACGGTACCGCCCCCGGTTTCGCGGCTATCACCGGGGCGGCTCCGGACAACGCTACGGCAGTAAAAATCGCGCGGGAATTGCAGCGGAAAAATTTGTACGTGTTTATGGCCGGCTCGGCAAACGGCAAGCAGTTTGCCGAGCAATTGGCAGAGGAAGGCGTTCAGTTGGGCTGGGAAACCCGGCTGGTACCGTTTGGCGCGGATGTTTCCGCACTGATTTACGCCTTAGGCTTTGCCAACCGCGCGGCACTTTCCTTCGGCGGTGTGAAACCGGGAGATTTTGCCGCCAATCTGAAATACAACAAAAACCGCATTTTTGCCTTTGTGCTGGCGTTCGGCGAGGTCACGCCGGACAAATACGCGGTGGCGGCGGGCGCCATCAATTACGGATTTCCCGTTCTTGCCGATACCGACATCCCGCAAATTCTTCCCACCGGCATATGTACCTACGAGCACGTGGTTTCCAACGTTCCCTACGAACAGATGGTGGAAAAGGCGCTGGAGGTGCGCGGCTGTAAAATCAAAGTGGTGGATGTCCCAATTCCCGTGCCTTACGGCCCGGCGTTTGAGGGCGAACGTATTCGCAAGGAAGCCACACAGGTTGAATTCGGCGGCAACAAAAGCATTGCGTTTGAATTTGTCACCAGCGCGGAAACCGACGAAATCGTTGACGGAAAAATCGACATCATCGGCTCGGATATAGACACTGTGACTCCCGGAACCGCCCTGCCGCTTGGCATTTGGGTAGAAGTCGCCGGGCGGAAAATGCAGTCCGATTTTGAGCCGATTCTTGAACGCCAGATACACCACATGGTCAACGGCGCGGAAGGTATCTGGCACATGGGACAGCGCGATATTGTGTGGACGCGCGTGTCTAAAGACGGCTTTGCCAGAGGATTGCGCCTGAAGGATTACGGTGAGATTTTGCATGCGAAATTCCTTGCCGATTACCCCGCCATTGTGGATAAAGTTCAGGTTACGCTGGTTACCGACCAGACCGAGGCCGAAAAACGTCTCGCCATTGCCCGCAAAGTTTACGACGAACGGAACCGCCGCTTAGAAGCCATGACGGACGAAAGCGTGGACACCTTTTATTCCTGTT
This sequence comes from Oscillospiraceae bacterium, assembly GCA_031273775.1. Taxonomy (GTDB): domain Bacteria; phylum Bacillota; class Clostridia; order Oscillospirales; family Acutalibacteraceae; genus JAISRF01. The sequence goes on along the minus strand of JAISRF010000141.1, from coordinate 2,391 downwards.
TGCTGTGCCAGTCCTTTGCGCCTAACCACGTGTGCGTTATTACGCCTGAACGCTTGGGACTGTGCGGCGCCTATAACTGGCTGGATGGCAAGGCCGCCTACGAAATTGATGAAACCGGCGCGAATCAGCCGCTGAAAAAAGGCGATTGTCTTGATCCGCTTAAGGGAATCTGGACCGGCGTAAACGAATATGTGTACCAGAACAGCCATAAAAGCGTGGACGCATTCTGCGCTTACTCCATTATGGATCGACCCATGACCAGCTGCGGCTGTTTTGAGGCGATTTGCGCTTACGTACCCGAATGCAACGGCGTCATGGTTGTCAACCGCGAATTTTTGGGCGATACCCCGGTTGGTATGACTTTCTCCACACTGGCGGGCAACGTGGGCGGCGGCGCGCAAACCCCCGGCTTTATGGGTTGCGGCAAAGTGTTTTTAACCTCCCGCAAGTTCTTGTTTGCCGAAGGCGGATTCGGTCGTCTGGTGTGGATGCCCAAAGAGCTAAAAGAAACGCTTGCCGATGATTTGAAAAAGCGCTTTGTTGAGCAAGGTCTGGAAAACTTCCTTGACCGGATTGCGGACGAAACGGTGGCGACCTCTGCGGCGGATGTCCGCGCCTTTATGGAAAAGATTGACCATCCCGCTTTGAAAATGCCGGAAATGGACAGCTACGCTGAAAATTCAGAATTCGGAATTCCGAATTCCGAATTGACAAACACGCAAAGGGAAAAACTGGGGGCGGAGTCCCGTGTCCGACCGGATACGACGCCTCAAACGGACACACCCGAAACCTCTTCTGCCAACCTTTCTCAGGCGGATCTTGCGGCTCTCACACAGACCCTTTCCGCGCAAATCCGCGCGGACATTACCCGCGAAGTGGTACAAAGCATCATCGGTGTACTTTCCGAAAAATTCCTTGGGGTGCAACCCACAACCTCTGCGGAGGGCGCCCCCTTCCTTTGGGAAGAGGGTCAGGGACAGCTTGCGCCCTCTGCGGGCGATACTTCCCTTGAAGGAGGCCGGGTGGGAGCTACCGCCGCCGAAAAATTTGCGGCGCTCTCAAAGGTGTCCCTACCTAAGGAAAAATGGGAAAACAGCATCACGGCGGTTAAGTTAGGCGCAACCGCCGCCGAGGGCGGAACCCGCGGAAAAACGCTGACTGTCGGTGGCGCGACCTGTATGCCGTTCCACCTGTGGGAGGGCGAAATGCCTAACCGTCCGCTCATTGCCATGGAGGTTTTTGATACCATCAACGAAAAATATCCGGCCATTCTCCGTGAAATTTACGGTGGAATTTTGGATAAGCCCGCCGAAATGGCAAAGCTTTGCGTGGAAAAATATGGCGCGGACATCATTAGCGTACGTCTGGACGGCACGCACCCCGAGCGCGGAAACAAATCCGCCGAGGTCGCCGTTAAACTGGTTGGTGAAGTTTTGAAAGCTGTGGACGTGCCCTTAATTATTACCGGTCACAACAGCTTTGACAAAAACAACGAGGTGCTTAAAGCCATCGCGGCAGCCTACACCGGTGAAAATCTGTTGTTCAATTGGGTGGAACAGGACAATTACCGCACCATCGCCGGAGCGTGTATGGCATACGGCCACACGGTGGTCGCGCAGTCGCCAATCGACGTGAACATTGGCAAGCAACTGAACATTCTGCTAACCAATATGGATTTGGCTGCCGACAAGATTATAATGGATCCCATGACAGGCGCAATCGGTTACGGTCTGGAATACACCTACTCCGTTATGGAGCGAATCCGGCTGACGGGTTTGGGCGGCGATAAAATGCTCGTTTCCCCGCTGATTGTTTCCACCGGGCAGGAATGTATTAAAATGAAAGAATTCCGCGCCACAGGTGAAGATTTCCCAGAGTGGGGGGATCTCGCACGACGCGCCGCCGCATGGGAGCTTTCCACCGCCGTTTCCCTGCTGTACGCCGGCGCTGACATTCTGATTATGTACCATCCGGAAGCGGCTATGGCGGCTAAAAAGACGATAACACAGCTTTTGGATAAGGCGTAACGGAACCGCGGTCCGCAACTGCAGTCTGAAGTATCGTCCCTTGCGGCATCGTGAAACTCATAATTAATTTTCAATTATTCGGAGGTTAAACCCATGGCTTTAAGCGGACTGCAAATTCAAAAGCTGCTGCCCAAAACCAATTGTAAGGAATGCGGCTCCAATACCTGCCTTGCCTTCGCCATGAAGCTGGCGGCAAAAAAAGCGAGCCTGGCCGAGTGCCCGTATGCGTCAGAGGAGGCGAAACAGGTACTGGGCGCGGACAGCGAACCGCCGGTCAGAGAAATAGAAATCGGTGGGGCGAAAATCGGCGGGGAAACGGTGCTTTACCGCCACGAAAAAACTTTTGTGCACCAGACCTTGCTGG
>JAISRF010000096.1 GCA_031273775.1 Oscillospiraceae bacterium | reverse complement strand
GCAATCAGACGGTCAATCAGCAACGGGGAGGGGCTGGGCTCAGCCAGAGACGCCGTAATAAACAGGCAGTCCAAATTTGCAAGGGGAGGGCGGATCAGATGATTCTTCCGGGGGTACACCGCCGTCACCGTGCCCTGGCCGCCGCCGTCGGTTACAACCGCGGCGCGGTCGCCCACAAATGGCTTTATACCCTCCTTGCGAAAGATGCCCCGCGCCCGGCATTCGATGATTTTGCCCCCGTGCTCGGCGTAATAAAATCCGGAGAGGGACTTAACAATCAGCGCGTTTTCAATCAACATATTTTCACGGCACGATTTCTTCCGTTGTACCGGTGGAGGAGGTCGAAGACGAAGACGAAGACGATGATGATGATGACGATGAGGGCGATGAAGAACGAGAGGAGGAAGATGAAGATGAGGTTGACGGAATGAGCAGGTTTGCGCCTTCGGGGTAATCGCGTACATATAATGCTCTAACCAGCTTGCCGTCTTCTATAATCACGTTGTACTCCTGCCAGTCGTAATACCTGGTCTGGTTTCCGGCGGTACTGAGCCTTATAAGCACCTTGGAATTGGATTTAGTTGTGGAATATTTGATGGTGTATTCCCTGTTTGGCAGTTCTTCCACGTTAATTATGGTGTCGCTGATTGCCTTCCTCTGGCCATCTACCCAAATCGACACATAAAACAAGCCCTTTTCGTAAGATTGGAATTTTAGGGTAAAGGGAACATCCACGACGGGATCTGGAGGCGGAACGCCGGTGCTAATGACAAGGTTGACCGCGGTCCCGCGCAAAACCTGCTTGCCTTTGGCAGGATCCTGACGGAGCACTGTGCCCGCGGGCGCAATGTTATTCTCCTCTTTTTCCGATCCTACCACCAATGCGTTGGCTTTGATTTTTGCTCTGGCACTCTCTATATTTTCGTTTATCACATCGGGAACATTAACGTACTCCGGCGCTTGCCCTTTGCTCACCACAAGTGTCACCGTCGATCCTTGAATCACCCTTTCACCGGCAAGCGGTCGGGTTTCAATCACATTGCCCGATAGTACGGTTTCGTGGTAGGTTTCCTCGGTCACCACGATTAATTCTTTGGCTTCCAGATCCTTCTTGGCGGTTGCGGCAATCTGGCCGTACACATTGGGCATTTCTATGGTGACGGCACCCTTGCTCACGACGATTTCAATGGTGGCTCCGGGCTTTATAAATTTGCGGGATCCGTCCTTGGTGGGATCCGGAATCTGAGAGATGATTCCACCCACGGCCACATCGGGGCTGGACTTTTCCCCGGTGATTTTGAATATGATGTCGGGATTCAGCCTTTGCGCTTCCTCAACGGACATTCCCACCACCACAGGGGTTTCTATTTCGCCCGGCGGCTTCTCATTCGCCCAACTCCAAATCAAAAATACAACGCCAGCCATCAGCAAAACAAACGCGGCGGCAATCCCGCCCAAAATCGGTATCATGCGGCTCTTGCGCCGGGGCTCGTCTTCCTCTTCCCCGTCCTCTGATTCGCCGTCAAAACCTTCTTCTTCCTGTTCCGGCTCCAAGCGGCGGGAGGGGGCACCGTACAAATCGTCAATTTGAGCGGCGGATTTCGTGCCGGTGATATAACGTGTGGGCGAATCATCCACAAAACACGCGTATCCAAAGGAAATTTCCGGGTTCTGACGGAACTCATCCAAATCGCGGAGCATTTGGGCGGCAGAGGAATAACGCCGACCGGATTCCTTTTGCATGGCGTGAAGCGTGATTTCCTCCAGACCCGCGGGGATGGATGGGTTAACACTTCGCAGGCGAACAGGTTCAGATTGCAGTTGCATAATAGCGACGGAAACGGCGCTTTCCGCCTCAAACGGCAGACGTCCCGTAAGCATTTCATAAAGAATGACGCCCACGGAATAAATGTCGGTTTTGGCGTCGGTAAAATCGCCGCGAGCTTGTTCCGGGCTGATATAATGCACCGAACCGATAGCGCGGTCGGTCATGGTTTTATGCTCGCTCCGGGCGAACCGCGCTATGCCGAAATCGGTGACTTTAATGGTTCCGTTTGGTAGCAGAATAATGTTCTGGGGCTTTACGTCCCGGTGGACGATACCTTTTTCATGCGCGTGTTGGAGCGCGCGGAGAATCTGCGCCGTGAAGTGCGCCGCGTCTTTCCAGCGCAGGGCTCCCTGCTGGGAGATGTACTGCTTTAAGGTCACGCCGTTCAGGTGTTCCATTACAATATACTGAATCATGTCACCGAAAGAGACATCAAATACCTTGACGATGTTCGGGTGGGAAAGCACCGCGATGGCTTTGCTTTCGTTTTGGAACCGGCGGCGGAATTCCTCGTTCGCCAAATATTCGTCTTTCAGGATTTTTAAGGCGACAATCCGGTCGTCGATATTGTCGTAGGCTTTATAAACCACCGCCATGCCGCCCACGCCGATAATCTCCTGAATTTCGTAGCGTCCGTCCAGTCGTTTTCCGATGAATTTATCCACGATAAAGACCTCCGTTCATTTGATAATACAGAAACTCTGCATTCCGCTTGCGGCTCTGCCGCGTTAAACACCCAGCACCACCACGGTCACGTTGTCCCCGCCGCCGTTTTCGTTGGCGCGCGCTATCATTTCTTCGGGGTATTCGTAAAACCGCTTGCCCTTCACAATATCCATAATTTCACCGCCGGTAACATAATTGGTCAGGCCGTCTGTACAGATAAGGATGGAGTCGTCTGGGGCAAGGGTTTGCTCGTTGTAATCGGCTTCAATCTCGCCGTCCACGCCCAGCGCCCTGGTGATGATATTTTTAATCGGGTGGCTTTTCGCCTCGTCCTGGGTCAGTTCTCCTTTTTCCAGCATGGACTGCACCACGGAATGATCCCGGGTAAGCTGCGTCAGTCCCTCCCCGGATATGAGGTACGCGCGGCTGTCCCCCGCATGGGCGATATGCGCCGTCTGGCCGCAAAGCACCGCCGCCACTACGGTGGTACCCATTCCCCGCAACGTTTCCACGGACTGAGACATTTCGAAAATTTGTATGTTGGCGGCTTTCACCGCGGAAAGCAGCATGGCACGTATGGAACTTGCGCCCATACCGTCGCGGTAACCCACGGCAATGCGCTCGGAGATGATTTTGACGGCAGTGGCGCTGGCGATGTCGCCGCCGTTTTGTCCGCCCATGCCGTCGCAGACCACCGCCCACGCCATGGAGCCTGAGCTTTCGCCGGCGGCGTAGGAATCCTGATTAGAGCGGCGCACCCGCCCGATGTCGGTTTTGCTGACTATCCGCATAAAAAACTCCGTTTTTTTAATTGACAGTTGACAGTGATACATCTATCAACCGGAACAGAAACTTCAAATCCGTCGCGAAGCGACACCACAACTGTTCACTGTTCACTAACTGTTCACTGCGCTCAACTGCCCGCAGGCAGCGTCTACGTCCGCGCCCAAAGTTCTGCGTACAGTTGCGTTAATACCCATTGCACTGAGCTGTGCCGCGAAGCGGGCAGCGTTTTTCCCGGCGTGAAACCCGGATCCCTTCACGGGGTTAAGCGGAATGATATTGATGTGCGCGCCCATCCCCCGGATCAGCCCGGCAAGCTGTTTGGCACATTCCGGCGTGTCGCTCTGACCATCTATTACCGCATATTCAAACGATATGCGGCGGCCTGTCTTTTTAGTATACCGGCGGCAGCTGTCCATTAAGGAAGCGAGGTTCCAGCGCCGGTTTACCGGCATAAGCCGGGAACGCGTTTCGTCGTTGGGTGCGTGGAGTGAAACCGAAAGGGTGAGCTGTAAGTTTTCTTCGGCGAGTTTATTTAGCTGCGGTACCAGCCCGCAGGTGGAAAGTGAGATTTTACGCATTCCCATATGGAGACCCTCTGGCGAGGAGACCAACTTTAAAAACCGGAGGACGTGGTCATAATTGTCCAGCGGTTCACCCATGCCCATTAACACCAGCCGCCCGATTTTAACCCCCGTACTTTTTTCGGCGGCGTGGATTTGGGAAAGCATTTCGGACGGGAGCAGGTTCCTGATTAGGCCGCTTTTGCCAGTGGCGCAGAATACGCAACCCATCCGGCAACCCGCCTGTGTGGACAGGCAAAGGCTGTGACCGTATTCGTAGTTCATCAGTACGCTTTCAATCCGCGCGCCGTCATAAAGCTCAAAAAGGAATTTCTGAGTGCCGTCTTTGGCAGAAGGGCACCGCAGGATTTCTTTCGCTCCGGCGATAAAGCACCGCTCCTCCAAAAGCGCGCGCGCTCCGCGGGGAAGGTCGGTCATTTCCTCAAAGCTTTGGACACCGGCCGCCAGCCGGGAAAAAATCTGCCCGCCGCGATAAGGGGGCAATCCCCATTCGCGCGCAAGGGCGGTAACCTCTTGCGGCATTAACGACTTTATGTCAATCTTATCCATATGATCCTTCATCCCCCACTCTCAATTCCGTTGAAATCCCGCTATAAAAAATCCGTCCGTCTGGTTATCTTGGGGCAAAAGGGAACTCATATTTTCAGCTTTGTCTGTTTTGGCGTGTTTCATGCCGTATTTTTCCAGATCCCGCGCAATCGGCAGCGGTGCGAAGTGGGGATTTTCTTTCAAAAACTTAAGGCAGACATTCTCGTTTTCTTCCCTGCGCAGCGTACAGGTGGAATAAATCAGCCGACCGCCTACACCGAGTAGCGCGGATGACTCCCGAAGTATACGATACTGTATTTCCGGCAGCGTGTCAAGTAAAGTAACATTTTTGTAACGAATTTCCGGCTTTTTACGCAAAATTCCAAACCCGGAACAGGGCACATCACACAAAATTTTGTCTTTAAGACGCGCTTGGAAGGTGTCTGTCAGGCCGGGTGGTTCCCTGCGGCGCAAACCGTTTTCTCCGTCACCGCTTGTTTTCATCTCTTCTTCCCAAGGTAAAGAAGAATCGCGTGCCGTGGCGTTTATAATGTGAAGTCCCAGCCGCCGCGCTCCCGATTCAATTAACCCTATACGGTTTTCACGCAGCTCCGCCGCCGTGATTTCCCCGCGGTTTTCCATCAGCTCAGCCATGGTAAAGCTTTTCCCGCCCGGCGCGGCGCAGGCGTCAAGCACGCGATCCCCAGGTTTCGGGTTGAGCAGCAGGCAACAAAGCTGTGATGAAAAGTCCTGCACATGAAACAGCCCGTCTTCAAAGCCGGGAAGCGCCGTCGGATTTACGCCGCCCTGCGCGCGCAGAGAACCGGGCAGAGGCCCAGGTTCGCTTTTTATCTGATGTTCCGCCCAAATTTTCGCAAGGGTTTCCGGCGTGGTTTTCAGTGTGTTAACCCGCACCGTAAGGACGTCTTGCCCCCTGAACGATGCATTCAAAATCCCCTCGGCGGCGGTTTTTCCGTAATCCCGGATCAGACTTTTCACCAGCCCCGTTGTCACCGAATACCGCACAGACATGGCGTTCACGTCCGTGCCGACCGGAACAGACGGAGACACTTTTGAAGCCGCCCGCATCACCGCATTGACAAAGCCTGCGGCATGGGGCTCGCCCACCGTTTTTGCCAGCTCCACCGTTTCGTTTACCGCCGCGCTTTGCGGCACGGTATCCATATAATAAAGCTGGTAAAACCCCATCCGCAGGAGGGAAAGAACTTTCCCTTTGGGCATTTTTTCGCAGTGGCGGCGGATGAAATACTCCAGCGTCAGGCGGCGTTCCGTAACGCCGCAAACCAAAGCCCAAACAAACCGCCTGTCCCGTATGGACAGCCCGGAATCCTCGGGCAGGGCATTGAGCGCAAGATTGGAAAACGCGCCGTCCCGCTCAATGCGGGAAAGCAACTTTAGCGCCGTCAGGCGGGGGGATGATTCAGGCATAAATTCCTCCGGGATATTTCGTCCGACAAAGACGGGTTTCAAGGACGGGTTTCGCGAAAATGCTTTCGCGTTTCAAGGAAAGCGGATGCGGTTCGGGCGGGAAATAATCCGAGAAGACAGTTGTGCCCGGTATATGAATACAGGTTCTTGGTGGAGAGTGGTTTACCATGGGTTTGCGGCCACGATTATTTGCGCTTTGCCTGATTATAACTTATTTCCCGGGAAATATCAAGCATTCGTTTATAAGCGTCTGCCGGAAACTGACCGTCCGGCACTGATGAGGCAGGTCCAAAGAATAAGGAGGACTTATGATGGAAAAAAAATTTGCAACTCTCCCATGCATGCTATGAAAACAGCCATTTTTGACTTGCAAGATATGTGCGGCTATACAATGCCGCAAGAGGTTTATGACCTTATTATTGATGCAACTCAAAAGCTGTCAGAAGCAAGAGCTTTACACCGGGCGTATTTAAGAAATAAATAATAAATAATAGGAGGAAAATAGAATGTATTATGTATTTCCAAAAGAGGTAGACCCGCATACCCGATACCTAAATGGCGCAGAGCCCATAACAATAAACTGTACTTTAGGTACTTGGGTAAAAGGTGACCGGAGTTGCTCTCTTGAAAAGCCGTCTTGTGGAGGTTGTGAACATTTTAGGGTTACGGATTCAAGTAAGATGATATTTTCATCGAGCGAAAAACGGGCGGGAGGCGGATTTTCATCTGCTTTTTGGGTAGATTTTGAGCAAATTATGCAGTGGAAATTACAATTTCACAGTGCCATCGCCCCCGCTGAGCCACTCCAAGGTTTCTTCATATCTCCCGCCCTTTTCCCTTGAAATATCAAGGATGTGTGCCTTGTGTGCCAGTCGGTCGACCAATGCGCCGGTTAGCGTTGGGTCGTGAAAAACTTCTTGCCAGCGGTCAAACGTGAGATTGGTTGTCACAATGATTGAACCTTTCCCGTTTCGTGAGGAAAGCAGGTTGAACAGCATCTCACAGCCCTGTTTTTCAAAGGAAACATAGCCGAGTTCATCCAAAATAACAAGCGAAAAGCTCTCAAATTTTCGTCTGAAAAGGGTGATTTGATTCTGGCTCATGGCCTCTTTCATCTCTGAGACAGCGCATTATTTATCGTTGGCTGGCTGATTTCATAGCCTTCCTCCACAAGCTTGTCCCGAATCTGTTTATTCGTGAGCTTTTGCTTGTGATTCGCCCCTAAAATGCGGTCTTTGCGCTTTTCCTCTGCCAGTATTTCGTGCAGCCGCGCTTCTAATTCAGGCGTGAATTTATGCCGTTTCCTTGTTCTTGGCGCGCTTTTTGGCTTTGACAGCATTTCGTCCTGTATTTCTTCTTTTTGTGCAGGATTTTCCTGCAGCCGATTGTTAAGCTCCACAAATTCACGCCAATATTTTGCAATTGTATCACGGCTAATCCCTGTTCGTCGCGAGATCTCACGCGTTGACACTCCCTCTCTTTTTAGTGTGATAATTTTTGCTTTCTCCATTATCTGAGTTTTTCATTTTATTGTACTAGAAACCCCATGAATCCCTCTAAACCCTTGTAATATCAAGGAAATCTTAGTATCTTACTCTTGACAACCTCCTCATTAAGCAGTACAATTGT
>JAISRF010000074.1 GCA_031273775.1 Oscillospiraceae bacterium | reverse complement strand
GTTGGCGTCCAGTAAACGCTCTTGTCAACCTCCGCGCCCGAACCCGGAAACTCCACGTGCAACTGCAAGCTCTCGCCGACATACAGTTGAATATCGCTTTCGCTGATTATAACATGTTGCGGGCCTTGAATCAAGCGGTTTTTGCTGATATACCCTCTTTTTGGTGTGATCTCGTTTTCCAGCTTGTACTCAATGTAATAATAATCACCGTCTTCATCGAGAAACCGCCGCTGCGCCGTTGTGGCGCTGATCGTCCCGATTTGATGAACCATGTTGGGCATATCATAAACAGGGGTGTTGGCTTTTGTGTACCACTGCCATTCCGGATAATCATTTTCGGGAACGCCAAAGCAGATTGAGCCGGACTCAATATACCCTCTTTTCAGCCGGTCAAAGCTGCCGTCGGGATTAAAGCGCGGGTACTCCACAAAGTCATAATTTCCCTCGCGCCACAGCGTCCGCACAAACAAATATCCGATGCTGTCCGGGCTTGATTCGTTCCACCCGTTTGAATGCGGGTTGTTTTTCACCGTGTGATTCCATCTAGCATAGGCATTCGGTGCAAACCCGACATTCTGAGTTGTGATGATGTCGGAAGAAGCAAACCAATTGTCCAAAAGCCGCACGTTTTTCAAATCGTCCCAGCTTTGGAGCGCCACCTCCGCAGAAGAATTTGCGTAAAAATACCCGTTGACGGTGACCCTGCCGCCGGAGACACAGAGCTTGCCGTAAAGCAAATCGTAGCGGTCAGCAACGGTGAGATTTCCGCCGTTCAAAGTGACAGAACCGCCCACCTGAGTAAGATTGCCCGCGGTCATATTTCCGCCTGACATGTCCAGTGTACCGTCCGCCAGAGAGTAAATTCCTGTCGCGTTCAGCGCGCCGCCGGAGAGGTTCACAGACCCGCCGTGCTGATAAAAATTACCGTTAACCCTTAAAGCATAGCCGTTCAAGTTGAGATCGTTACCGACAGAATACAAATCGCCGGTAAACGAGAGGTCGCGGTTGAGATAGCCGTAAATAGAAACTTTATCATAAGCATTGCCGTCCAGAGTGTTGCCGTAAATTGCGACTTCGGAAATCCCGAGATTGTTAAGAACGAAGCGAAGAACATTCACGGTATTGTCAAGCGAGTGCGAAAAAACGTTTTCAAATATTTCCAGCGCGCCCGTGCCGGGATGAGAAAAAGCAATGCCCATTCCGTGAAAATAAGAGATGTTGTTGAGGTGTATACGGGTTGAACCGCTGCCATAGTTCATCCCGAAAATCGCGATATCGCGCGAGCTGCGCAAGGTATTGCCGGAAATGTCCACATTGCTGTCGCGCTGTAAAAGAGAAATATACTTCACCGTATTTCCGGTAATTACAGTATTTCCGCGTCCAAAATATTCAACATAAACGCCGCCGTCAGCCCCGTAACCCTCCTCAACATTGCCCGAAAAAGTAAGCGCGCCGCACCCCACGCCATATTCCCAGCCGGAGGCAATAAGCGATGAGCGACAATACTTGAAGGTGTTGCCGGAAATGTTTGCGTGAGGGATATAAGGAGCGGGAGCTGTTTCAAAATCGTGGAAAATAACGCCGTAATCCGCGCCGCGAATGGTGTTGCCGGAAATGTCCAGCAAGCCTTTGAGTTCTCCCTCGACACGGATTCCGGGATACTCGCCATCAATTCCGACATAATACGGATGCTGGTATTGGTCGTGAATTTCAATTGTGCTGTTTATAACGCTGATTGTGCCTGTTCCGTGAAGCGACAGGAACATGCCCCAGTTCCCGTCCGTGTACACGTCACAATTTTCGACGGTGAACGAACCGGATGAAAACCCATGGACAATAAGACCGTATTCTCCCAATGTACTGCCGGAAATGGTGATATTGCCGGCGCCTCGGTGATTGATATATATGCCATAGTCGCCGAGACCACAGTTGATGAACTCAATGCTTCCGCTGCCGGTACTTTCAAAATTAGGCTTCACATAGCTGTCTGTAAAGCGGAGGTCTTGGCTGCCAGAGGCAATTTCAAGGTTAGCGAAGCCACAGTGAAATTCCGTCAAATCCGCGCCGCCCTCCATGCGGCAAACCGAATATGTTTCAGAATAATCCCAAAGCTCAATTCCCCGACCGCCCAAAAATCCGTCGGAGGCTACCACGAAATCCCCGCCGTAAATCCCGATGACCGTATATCTGCCGAAATCCAGAGCTTCCAACCGACCGTGAACCATCACGCCGCCACTGATTTCAAGCCAATTGCCGCCGATTAGATTTACGGTTACACCGGCGGGAATGACAAGGGTTTCTGAAAAGTAAACGGAGTTGTCATATAGGTCATCGGATTCGGATACGTTTTCGATGAATATCTGCTTTTTTCCCGCGTTTATGGCGTTCCGCACGTCTTCGCCGGTCGGGCAATAGGCCACGTTCCCGCCGATGAACGCGGTGCTTGAAACCGTGTGGACCACACCCAAAAACTCCACGTTTTGCAGCGACGCCGTGTAAAACGCGTACTGATTAATCAGCCGCACACTGGCCGGAATGGTCACCGAAACCAGCGAGCATCCGGAAAACGCGTAGGATTTTATGGCTTGCAGACCCTCCGGCAGCGAGATAAAGGAGAGATTTCCGCAATTCGCGAAGGCCTGTTCGCCGATTTCCGTGAGCGCACTTCCACCGTCAAAGTAAACGCCGTTCATCGCGATGCAAAACCCGAACGCGTTCGTCCCGATTTTGCTGATGTTGGCGGGGATAGTCACGTTTATCAGCTTGACGCAGCCGTAAAAGGTATATTCCGGCAATATGGAAAGCCCGGTGGGCAAAACGGCGGAAAGAAGTGCCCGGCAGTTCCGAAACACCGAGGAACCCATCGCGGTGACGGAGGAGGGAATGGCGGCGGCGGTGAGTTTTTGGCAATCGGAAAAAGCATATTCTCCGATTGAGCAAAGCGTGTCCGGAAGCGAAACGGCCGCAAGATTTCGGCACCCCTCAAAGGCCTCTGCGCCGATGGCGTCCAGTCCCTGCGGCAAAGCAATCAAGGTCAGCGCGGCGCAGCCGGAAAACGCCTCCGCGCCGATTTGCGTCAAACCGACCGGCAGGGTCACGCTTGTGACAAATGTGTTGTTTTTAAACGCCGACGCACCGATGGCCGTGATCATTACCCCGCCGATTTCCGCGGGGATGACCACATTCGCACCGCTCCCGCCGTAACCCGTAAGTTCGCCGCTTGAAGTGAAAACAAAGGTTTTGTCGATATTGGTGACGGTGACGGTTCGCGTGTAGAGGTTCCCGAAAATATCCTTCGCCGCAAAAGTGAAACTGCCATTAAGCTCAAACGTGTGGCTGGCTTCAAGCAGCGTACAGTTTGTGGCGGCGGCCGTTACAATGACGTTTTCACAGGTGACGGTTGTGTCGTAATCGTTGATCTGAATCGAGGGCGTTTCCCACTCCGCAAACGGGATTGACTTTGACGCCGCGTAAGCTTCCGCCGCCGAGCCTGTAACGCCGTATATTGTGACCCCGGGCGCGGAATTAAACGCGGAGGGCGAGACCGCCGTCACCGTGGGCGGCAAAAACACGCCGACAAGCGCCGGGCAGTTGGCAAAGCTTTCCGGCTTTACCTCGGTCAATCCCCCCGCAATATATATTCCTTCCAAAGACGCGCAGTATTTGAACGCCGTTTGCCCCAACGCCGTCAATGAGCCCGGCAGGAGAACCTTCCGCAGTGTCTTGCAGGTCATAAACGCGCCTGTGCCAACGGTTTGCAGACCATCCGGCAGAACCATGCTGATCAGCTTCTGGCAATTGGCGAACGCGTTGTTCCCGACGGTCACGAGCGCGCTTCCCGTTTCAAAGGTAACCGCCGTCAAACTGACGCAATACCCAAACGCGTTTTGCGCGATTGCGGTCACGGAGGCGGGAAGGAACAACTCGCTTAGTTTCGCGCAGCCGTAAAACGCCGAATCGCCGATTAATTGAGTGCCGTTCAAAAGAGTGAGGTCAATTAGTCCCACGCAGTTCCGGAACGCGCTTGTCTCAACGGTTGTGACACTCTCCGGCAGAGTGACGGACATCAGGGCGGTGTTCCCGCTGAAAGCGCTTGCGCCGATTTTGAGCACGGGAATACCGGCAATCAGCGGCGGAACCTTTACGTTTGTCTCGTTGCCGGTATATCCGGTGACCGTCCCCGCGGCGGCGTCAAAGGTGAACGCGTCCTCCGGGGTGTAGAGTTCGGCACAAAGCGAAAAGGCGGTCATTTGCGGCGCGGCGCTCGCGGTGTATGATATATGCGCTTCGTCGCTTTGGCTGCCGCGGTGAAAGGTGGACGCGGCGATTTTTTTACCGGACAAGGTCTCCAGCAACCCACCGATCGCGAATCGGTCGCCATCGTCCTGAAGGGTCGCGCGGTCTTCCGTCAGGCGGATTTGCCCCGCGCCGGGAAGCTCCGTCGCAAATGTTATGACGTACCGCGCCGCCCAATCGCCGCCGGCTTCCGCCGCCGAAACGCTTTGGGCGGGGACGGTTTCGCCGCCCTCCGGGGTTCCATGGGCGGACGCGAAAATAAACGCCGCGGTGTCGGGCGTTTTGAAGCGAACCGGCTCGTCAAACTCGACCGTCACGCTTTGCGCGGAGGTCTTCCGGGCGGAAAGCAGGCGGGCGTAAACGCCGGCCCGGATCCCCTGCGCGCTAGCTCCGTCCTGCCCGCAGGAAACGCGCTCGCCCTCAAAGTCCAGGACGGCGCTTTCAAAAAGCAGCCCGTTTTGCCCGCCGGAAATGGTCAGAACGGATTCTTTCGGCAGCGTTCCCACCGTGGGAGGCATGAATTTCAACACAATCGAGCCGGAATATTCGCGCCCGTTGACCACCGCCGCGTTCTCATAAAAAGGCTCAAATCCGCCGTCCTTGACCTCGCGGGTGTCCGCGGGGATAGTCCCGTTTATCAAAAGGCTCCGCGGTTTTACGCTGACCGGGCGGTCAAAAACAAGGCGGATCAGTCCTATATCCGGGTTGACCGTCTCAGCCGATATAAATGAGGCGTAATCACGGACGGGAATTTCAAATTCGTCGTCGAGCGCGTTGATAAAGAGAGTGCTTTCTTCCGGGATTTCTCTGTCAAAGTACGCCGTTCGTGTCCGCGCGCCTGTATCGGTAATTAAAACCGGGATCGCGCAATCGAAAGCGCTGTTTAAAAGAATGACCGCGCCGGTCAGATCCACGCTGCGGTTAAATTTGAACGTCACCGCGTTTCCCGCGGATTTCCGCGCGCTGACCAGGCTGGTTTTAACCTTTAATTCCGTGTATGAGATGCCGTAGGTTTGGGCTTCCACGGTGTATTTTTCGGAATATACTCTCTTTCCATCCGCGGCTCTGAGATAGCTGATTTGCCCCGTTCCCTCCGGTCCAGCGGTCTCGCAGATAACGGAGAAAAAGCAGTCCTCGTTGACGCTGCCCTCCAGCGTGATTTCGTACAGCCCCGCGCCCAGGCGTTCCAGTCCCGCGCCAAGCGTACGCCAGCCGGCCGAATCGGGCGAACCGCCGCTTTCTTCCGCGGCAAAAATGCTTTCGGGATATTCGGTGTCGAAAACGATCTCGCCGGAAAACCGCGCGAGAACGTGGGTTTCATCCACGTATTCGGCGCTTTTCAGATATACCCACGGGCTTTCGAATTCGGCAAGGCACACGCCGCCCGGCGCGTTTTGACCGCTGAGAAAAATGACGCCCGAATTAGGCAGGGCTTCTGAAAAGGTGGCCTTGAACACATTTTCTCCCAGCGCTTCAAAGCCGGACGGAACCCGTGTTTCACCCTCTGAGCCTGAAACCCAAACGCTTTGCGCGGGGTTTTCCTCCGGCAAAACCGGCGTTTCCCAAAAAGAAAGCACCGCCTCACGGGGCGATGGCAGGGTGACTTCCGATATGTAATTGTACAAGGTGTACGGCGCGGCGGCGAAATCGAACATATGGCCGGAATTTTCATCGGGTTCTAAAAGTGACCCGTTAATCCCGCACACCGTTGCCAGCTGTCCGTCATAAATCCCGTCCAAAAAACAGACATAACCGCCGTTAAAAAGCGGGTTTGAAAAGTTTAGTTCATAACAGCTTGAATAGGTGAAGGCACCGTTTTCAAAGGCGTTAATTGCCGTTACGCTCTCCGGAGATGATGAAACCGGGATGCCCTGAGACAGCCCGTCCGATAGATTATCCGCCGCCACAATCCGCGGCGTCACGGTGGTGAAGCGCACCGGCATGTTAAACGTGACGCGTATTGTGTCGTCGGTGCCTTGCGCGTTTTCTGCCGAGACAAGGCGTACTTCTTCGGGCGGGATTTGCGTGGCTGTGACCGGGAAGGACGGCGTACCCAGCAAAAGCGCCAGTGTCAGCGCCGCGGCAAGAAGCTGTTTCAAGCGGTTGGTGACCTTTTGGGACATTCCTTTTCCTCTTCCGATATGTTTTGTGACAAGGATACGCGGTTCTTGGCTGAACGTTTCTCAAGTTTAACGCATATTGATTTCTTTGTAAATAGACAAACTTGCGTATTTTTATGTAAAATACGCTTTTTATTCTCTTTGGGGCAAATACCTCGCCATTTGGGGCGATTCCACTCATTGAAGTAGATAAAGTCATCAGCTCTGATACTTGAAATGTAGTATTGACACACATGTGACTTTGTGGTATGATTCCCTCACGCAGAGAGGAGTGTGCGGGCAATTAATATTTTAACCGTCAGCTGTCACCCGGACGACATTGAAATCGCATGCGCGGGAACGTTGCTCAAATGTGTGCAAAGAGGAGATAAGGTCACGGTTTGCCACGTCTGCAACGGTAATATGGGTCATGTGGTAATCCCACCCGCCGAGCTTCGCGAAATCCGAATCGGTGAGGCAAAAAGCGCCGGAGCAATTGCCGGGTTTGAAACGCGCACCATTGATATAGGCGATCTGTCAGTCAACGGCTGCGACATGATCCAGCGGGACAAAATTGTTGCGCTCGTCAAAGAAGTCCAACCGGATTTGATCATCACCCATTCGCCGACCGATTACATGCCGGATCATCTGGCGGTGCAAAAGCTGGTATTTGACGCATCGTTCGCCGCCAGTTGTCCGCAATACGGAGCACCCGGTTCAGCCAAGGTAACGCCGCTTTATTACATGGACAATCTGGCAGGTATGAACTTTCTGCCGACGGAATATGTGGATATTTCCGATGTGATGGAACTGAAACTGCAAATGCTGGAATGTCACCAAAGCCAGCTGAAATGGATGCGGGATCACGACCGAATTGACTTTGCGGATTTTGTGCGAACCTGTTCAAAATTCCGTGGACTGCAATGCGGCGTTGAATATGCCGAGGGATTCACACAGGCATATGTATGGCCGCGTGTGACCACAAAACGGCTGTTGCCGTAAGGTAAAAAGTTATTGGAGGAGTATCACTGTGAAAAAAGGAATCAGTATCTGGGCGTTTCCGGAGCAACCCTTGGCAAAAAGCTTTAAGCAGGCGAAATCCGCCGGGTTTGAAGGGGTAGAGGTTGCGCTGGCGGAAACCGGCGAGATCAATCTTCAATCCACGCAGACGGACATGGAACAGATCCGCGCGCTGGCGGTGCAAAACAATCTGTCGCTTTACAGCGTCGCGACCGGGCTTTACTGGACGTATTCCATGACGTCGGACGACCCGGATGTGCGGAAAAAGGCTGAAAACATTGTAAAAAAACAGTTGGATGCCGCGTTGTGGCTGGGCTGTGACACCATTTTGGTGATCCCAGGCATGGTTGCGGGGCTTGAACCGGGCGGCGAGGTCGTGCCTTATCAAACGGTATATAACCGGGCGGCGGAAGCAATCAACCGTCTTGCGGCATACGCGCAAGAGCGCGGCGTGATCATCGGTCTGGAAAACGTGTGGAACAAATTTCTTCTGTCTCCGCTGGAATACCGGGATTTTATCGGTAAAGCGAACAGCCCCTTTGTGAAAGCGTATTTTGACGTTGGCAACGTGGTGCGGGATGGCTACCCCGAGCATTGGATTGACATTTTGGGCGACCGGATCGCCAAAGTTCATTTCAAGGATTACAAACGCGATATCGGCACGTTGGACGGATTTGTGGATTTGCTCACGGGCGATGTGAATTACCCCGCGGTGCTCAAAGCGTTGTCACAGACCGGGTATAACGGTTGGGTGACGGCTGAGGTGTTCCCCCCGGTGGGGATTGAGCATGATGCATGGCTGAATGAAGTCTCGTGGGCGATGGATAAAATTTTAAGCAGAGCAAGCGATTGATTGCCTCTGACAAAGGAGAATGATTTTTATGTTAAAATCGGTTATCATTGGTTACGGCGGAATCGCACAGGCGGCGCACGTTCCCGGTTATCAAGAATTGGAAAAACGTGGAGTCGTCAAGCTGGCTGCGGCTTATGACGTTGACCCGGCACAGTTCGCAAAAAAACAGGAAATCAACATCGGTTCGGGTGGGGATACACCCTTGGACATTCCAACCTACACCGATTTAAACGAAATGCTTGACAAGGAAAACCCGGATTTTGTTGATGTGTGCGCGCCCACCTATGTTCACGCCGAAATCGCGGCGGAATTGTTGCGCCGGGGTTATCCGGTTCACAGCGAAAAGCCGATGGCCCGGACATATGAGCAGTGCCTTGGCATGATCGCGGCGGCCACAGAAAGCGAAAAACCGCTGATGATCGGCCAATGCCTGCGCTTTTCCCCTGATTATCTGTTTGTTAAGGAAGCCATTGCCGACAACCGGTTCGGCAAGGTGTTGTCCGCCGTGTTCCGCCGCCAGAGCGCCCCGCCCCTGTGGCAGTGGAAAAACTGGATGATGGATCACGCGAAATCCGGAGGCTGCCTGATGGATATGCACATTCACGACGTGGACATGGTACGGTTTTTGTTCGGGGAGCCGGATTCGGTTTCCTGCCATACACAATCAATCTCGGAATATTGCGGGGACGATATTGTCCACTCAACCTTTATTTATGAAAACGGACCGTCGGTGCTGGCGGTAGGCGACTGGTCGCAGCAAGGGGTTGGTTTTGCCGCCGATTACCGGATCGCGTTTGAAAAAGCCACGGTGATTTTTGAAAACTGGGTTGTGACGGTTTATCCCCGCAACGGTGAAAAGTGGACGCCGGATTTATCCAAGGACAGCATGTATATGCTGGAGCTGGAATATTTCGCGGGATTGGTAACAAGTGGTGGTGAGAACACGCAAAACCCGCCGGAAAGCGCCGCAGAGACGGTGAAACTGGTGGAGGCGCTGAAAACGAGCGCCAACCAAAACGGACAGAGCGTAAAGCCTTAGACTACCATTGATTGCGCCGCCAAAAGACAAGCCAATGGCTCCGGTCAGCACAAAAGCGTTTGAAACAATGTCCGTTTTTCTATTTATTCTGATTGTCATGAAAAAATTTTCACCGACATCCCCCCCGGGGGCTTGCGGAGCGTGATTTCCCGGTGTAACATGTCAATATCAAAACTTGACACGGAGGAAAATCACATGCATATGGCAGACGCGCTTCTCTCCCCCGCCGTTGGCATTGCGATGGATGTTGTGAGCGCCGGGGCACTTGGATTTGCGGCAACCAGGGTAAAAAAGGATGGGCTTTCGGACAAAAAAATCCCTCTGATGGGCATTGCGGGGGCATTGGTTTTCGCAGGGCAGATGATTAATTTCACCATTCCCGGTACCGGTTCCAGCGGACATATCGGCGGCGGAATCTTGCTTTCCGGGCTGTTGGGCGGCGCGGGGGCGTTTATATCCATCGCGGCGGTGCTGATTATTCAGTGCCTGTTTTTTGCCGATGGCGGGTTGCTGGCGTTGGGGTGCAACCTATTTAACATGGGCGTTATTCCCTGTTTGATTATTTACCCGCTTTTATTTAAGCCGTTGCTGCGACACGGCGTTTCACGTTCGAGACTGAGCATAGCTTCCGTGCTCTGTGTCATGCTGGCACTGGAAATCGGAGCGTTCGGCGTGGTTTTGCAAACGTTTCTCAGCGGCGTAACCACTCTGCCGTTCGGTACGTTTGTGTTGTTTATGCTACCCATTCACCTTGCGATCGGGTTGGTGGAAGGGCTGGTCACGGCGGCGGTACTCAGTTTTGTCTATTCGGCGCGTCCCGAAATTTTGGACAGTGCTCCCAAGGACGGGGCGACCGGCCAATCCGGCGGTGTTTCCGCCAAAAAGGTGTTTGCGGCTTTGGCCGCGCTTGCTGTGATTACCGGCGGTATTTTCTCACTTTTCGCGTCACAGAATCCGGATGGGTTGGAATGGTCGCTGGAAAATGCCGGCGTTGAACTGACGGAACAGGATGGTTTACATAAAAGCGCGGCAGAGGTTCAGGACACAACGGCGCTCCTGCCTGATTACGGTTTTAAAAACACCAACGGAGATTCCGGTGCTTTAGGAACCTCCGCGTCCGGGCTTGCCGGGGCGACCGTCACTTTCGCGTTGGCGGGCGGAGTAGGCTTTGTCATATCCAAGATTAAACGCAGACGGACAAACCGGAATTGAGAGTTGAAAATGAAGGGGTTCGCAAGCAGACGAATTTAATGGTTTTCCATCACCCTGGAAGCTGAAAGGTTTACTGGCATTGAACACATTTTCCTCCGCTTTGCGCTCAATGGGCGCATTTGAAATCCTTGCACTGCAGGACACCGCTCTCCACAGGCTACACCCGCTTGCCAAAATGTGCTGTACGCTGGCGTTCATCGTTGGGGCTGCGTCCTGCGGACGATACGGCTTTTCGCGGCTGGCTCCGTTTATTTTTTACCCGGTGCTTGCCGCCGCGTTCGCGAACGTCCCCTGGCGCGCGTTTTTTCCGGGGCTGTTGGTTGCGCTTCCTTTGTGCCTGTTTGCCGGAATTTCCAACGTCATAACCGACCGTGCGACGGCGTTTATCGTCTGTGGCGTCCCGGTCAGTTTTGGCGTGTTGTCGCTGCTGACCGTTTTGTTAAAGCTGCTGCTGTGTGTGACGGCGGTGCTTTTGCTGGTGGCAACCACCCCTCTTACACAGCTTTCCGCGCAACTTCGCCGCCTTCATATTCCGGGCGTTATTGTAACGGTTTTTGAAATGACATTCCGGTACATTGGGGTTTTAGCGAACGAAGCATTTTTGATGACAACCGCTTATAGCCTGAGAAGCGGTGGAAAAAAAGCGCTGGAAATGCGTCATATGGGGAGCTTTTTGGGACAGCTTCTGCTTCGCGGCTTTGACCGTGCCGAACGCGTGTATAACGCCATGCTCTGCCGCGGTTACGGGCGGCGCGCGCTCCCGGTGAACTGCCAAAGGCTTCGCGTTCGGGACTGCGCCGTTACCGCCGGGATCTGTGCGCTTATTTTGATGTTGCGGTTTGCCCGTATCTATTAAGGATGAATATGCTTACTGTTAAAAATTTGACGGCGAAGCACGCCGTGGGAATACGGGCGGTAAACGGCGTTTCGTTTAATCTTGCGCCCGGGGAATGCATGGCGCTGATTGGCGCAAACGGCGCGGGAAAAACTTCTCTGCTTTCCGCGATTTTAGGGCTTTTGCCGCTTATATCCGGTGAAATTTCGGCGGACGGGCTTGTGCTCGGCAAAAAAACGCTGGCCGAATTCCGCAAAAAAACAGGGCTGGTCTTCCAGAATCCGGACGATCAGCTTTTTATGTCAACCGTATTTGAGGATGCGGCGTTCGGGTCGCGCAATTCCGGCTTGTCAGAGACGGAAACAGAGAAACGGGTCAGCGCCGCGTTGTCGGAACTGGGCATAGCACATTTGGCGAACCGTTCTCCCCTGCGGCTGTCCGGCGGTGAAAAACGCCTTGCCGCCATTGCCGCAGTACTCACTGTGCAGCCAGATTATTTGCTGTTCGATGAGCCGACAGCCTTTCTGGATCCAAAGGCGCGACGAAACCTGCGGGAGATTATCAAAGGGCTTCCGCAAGGCAAGCTAATCGCCACCCACGATCTGCCTTTTGCCGCCGAATGCTGCACCCGCGTGTTGATTTTAAAGGACGGTGCTGTGGCGGCGGGTGGAGGCGCGGAATTGTTGCAGGACGCGGCGGCACTGGAAGCATGGGGGT
>JAISRF010000049.1 GCA_031273775.1 Oscillospiraceae bacterium | reverse complement strand
TGGGGATTGAGCTGCATGGTTCGGCCAACGATATTGGCGGATTTCATACGCGCGCCGGTCAGTAACCCCATCTGGTACATGGTATACAGGAGCTTGCGGTGGGCGGGTTTGAACCCATCGATTTCCGGGATGGCGCGGCTGACAATCACACTCATGGCATACGGCATGAAATTTTGCTCAAGCGTTTCGGTAATGGGTTGTTCCACCACCGTGCCTTCGCCAGCGATGTATGCGTTAATATTTTCGGCGGGATCCGCGCCGCTGCGGGGCTTTTTGGGTTTGGCCAAGGGCTAACCCCTTTCTTATTTTAGAATTATCCGGTTCAGCATATGTCCCGTTGTCCGCTCATGTTCAATCATATGATTTTGCGTTAACGTTGCATAAATGGCTGCGCACTGCCAAAAATAACCAACAAGAGCTTTGGTGGGGGTTATTTGGAGAATGATACGCGGGGTTAACAAGCAGATTATTGAGGTTGCGGAAACAAACAGCCGGTATTTTGAGCGGGCACTTTTGTTCGTGCGACCGGAATTCGCCTCCTCCGACAGCGACCGGTTGTATTCAGAAGCAAAGCGGTACCTGTCCGCTGCGGGCCAACCGCCCTCGGTTGCGCCCAAAAGAGCGCGAAGGCAATTCAAGAAAAAGCGCCGCTTTCTGTTCAAGGTGGTAGTGTACGGCGGGATTGGGCTGTTATTAGCCGGTATAGCGGCGCTGATTTTGTATTTGCTGTGAGCCAATCCCCCACTGCCGGAATGCTCCGGCAGGCAACGCGTTTGCGTAGGACGCCCGGTGGGCGGCTACAGCCATTTTTACAGCGTTTCCCGCATCCGCGTTGACGCTTTAACCATTTTAGCACGGTTGCGGGCGAAGTTCAAGAACAATTTTCTTTGTGTTATCTCGTGAAAGTCAAACCCGCGGATTTCCGTTTCCGGAAAACCCGCGGGTTCTTGCCAACAAACCACTTTTAGTGGTTTGTTTTGGAAAAGACCTTACTTCAGGCCGTTTTCGTAGTTCTGGATGATTTTCTTAACCATCTGCCCACCGATAGAACCGGCTTGCTTGGAAGTCAAATCACCATTGTAGCCCTGCTTCAGGTTGACGCCAACTTCATTGGCAGCCTCCATCTTAAAGCGGTCCAGCGCGTTACGCGCTTCAGGCACGAGAGCTTTATTGCTGGTAGCCATGTTGTTTTACACTCCTTACTTCAATATCCTTTTTGCGTTTGCAGTCATATTTTTAGCGCATACGCGCCAAATATCAGATGAAAATATTGGAAAATAATCAGCGGGCTTCAGCATCGAAAAATTCCTTGAAAAATAGCGTGATGTTATGGTATATCAAAATCCGGGCATACATGAATTACACCGCTGCTTGCAGCGGTGTATCTTCGTGGAATCGCCCCAAGTGCCGGGGTGTTTTACCCTCGGTGAATCAATTCATCGCAAAGCGCATTGGCAAAGCAAAACAAATCATCCGCGCTGTTTCCCAGCATCCGCGCACAAAAACCCTCCCGCGCCGCGGAAACCGCCGCTTCAACTCCCGATGCGTCCGGCAACTCCGGTATCTCATATCCGTAACCATATATCATTCCCTGGCAGACGCGTCCCTCAAAAAAACCGAGACTGTCCGCGGCGGCTTCGCGGGGATTCAGGCGGGTATAATCCAGAAACGCAAGACGCTCTTTTGCGAGAACCTGTACGCGTGACGCGTATTCGCTGAATTCAAAGCGCTCGCCTGACCGCCCGGCTTGCAGAATCTCACAGTAAAGCAATTTGGAGGATTCGGCAAGATTGATTTGGGTACGCGATTGAAACCGGCTTTCGGCAAAGGATATCAACGGGAAAGGCATGTAAAACAGCGCCGCGTTTTCCCCCACGGTGACGGTTATACACTGGCCGCAGCCCACCGTCTGGGCACGGAAGATTTTCTGGTACGACTGCCCGGTTATTTTGGTGTGTGTGGACGCGCCCAGTTCTAATTTAATGTCATAAAAATCTCCCGGAAGCATACCCGGGCCGGCGGACATCATCATCATTTCCGTGTGATTTTCCCGGTAAAACGGTTTGGCGATTTTCAGCGGCGCGGTAAAAAACCGGTCGGCAATTACCGTTTTTCCGCTACGGTTTTCCGTTCTGATAAAGAACTCGCTCAAATCTGTTTCACCAATCCCTCAAACAATACATCGTGCTTTATCCAGCGCAGAACCTCCTCCACGCCTTCCATGGTCATAAGATTGGTAAAGATCACCGGGCGATTCCTCCGGCCTTTTGCGGCGTCCGCCGCCATAACCGCCAGATCCGCGCCCACCATGGGAGCCAAATCGATTTTGTTGATGACCAGCAAGCCGGAACGGGTGACGCCCGGCCCGCCCTTGCGGGGGATTTTTTCACCCTGTGCCACATCTATCACATAAATGGACGCATCGGCCAAATCCGGCGAAAAGGTGGCGGACAGATTGTCGCCGCCGCTTTCCACAAAGATGATTTGCGTGTCCGGAAATTTTTCCGCCAGCAGTTCCACCGCTTCCAGATTCATGGAGCAGTCCTCCCGTATGGCGGTATGCGGACAACCGCCGGTTTCCACGCCCACAATGCGTTCGGGAGCCAGCACCGAGTTTTTCATGAGGAACTCGGCATCCTCTTTTGTGTAAATGTCGTTTGTGACCACGCAAATGCCGTATTCACCGGCCATGAGCCTTGTGAGCCGCTCAATCAGCGCGGTTTTGCCGGATCCGACCGGACCGCCAACCCCGATTTTTACATACGCCATAACAAACTCCTCATGAAATATACAGCCGTCCCGAAAGTGATTCGTGCTGCACGGCTCGCAGGTCAAACCCGCAGCCGGAAGCGCCCAATTCTTTCGTTTCGGCGCGAATGGCTTTTTCCACCGCCGCCGATGCGCCTGACAGCGCGCCGGACAGCGCTCTCTGCCCGTCAAGCTGCCGTAGGGGGACCAGCTTGACGGCGTGGTTGACTGCCGCCGACAGCAAGCTGTAACAGTATAGGCGGAGCGCGTTGCCGGGCGGCAAGGCAAGCTCACGTATGAACAAACCCACCGCCACCGGGTAATGTCCGTCACAGTGCCCCTGCGCAACGGCTCTGCGATAAGCCAGGAGCAGGGGGTAATCTCCCAGAACAGACTGTGCTTTCAAAAAATTGGCGCACAGCTTTTCGCTGCCCCGCCTGATTTCCTTCGGGGATTTTGACGCCGCGGAGATGTGATCCAACAGGACAAAATCCTCCCCCTCCGCCGCTTTCGCGGCAATCCCCAAATCGGAAAACGGCAAAATAAAAAGCTGCGCGTTTAAATAAGCCGAAAGTGTTTCCTCACTGTGTACAAGACCCTTTTGCGCGTACGTCTCCAGTCCGTTGGAAAGGGTGTATCCGCCAATGGGAAACAACGGGTCAAGAGCCTGTGCCAGCAAAAGCTGCCTATCCATGGCTGTGCCCCCGGACGATTACGGACGGCGTGAACTTGGCCGTCCGTTTTTCACAGGTGAAGCCTGATTTTCGCAGATACTCAAACGTCGGCGCGTCATACGGCGTTTCCACAAACTTCTCACGTACGGCAATGGGCAAGTGACGGTTTCCCAGCTCAAAACACGCCCGCCCCATTTCTTCCATGGAAAATACGGTCACGCGAGTCACTTCACAGGGCAGCAGAGTCAGCGCGATGATTCTGCTTTCGCTCTCAAACAGCACACCGCCGTCCGTCAGTGGTTCGTCTAACCGCAAGCCGATTTCTTCCCCGGCGGAGGACACCTTTTTTAAGACGCGGCTGTTTTGCTCAAACCATTCATACAAAACGGTATCAATTCTCTTGCCCGCCGGATTTTCGCGCAATTGCCCGATTATGCGTTCCACTATCAAAACCAACTCATCTCCTTGGAACAACGATGGGTTTTAGGGCGGAGACAAGCCCCGCCCCTATATTTATTTCGTTAAAACAGGAAATATTTGCGAGCCAGCGGCAAGCTGTCCGCGGCTTCGCAGGTGATTTTTTCACCATCTACAGTCACGGTATAGGTTTCCGGATCAACCTCAATACGACCGGTTCGGTCGTTAAAGCGCATATCCGCTTTGGAGAGGCCGCGGCAACCTGAAACCGGGCGCACAATCCTTTGCAGGTTCAACTGTTCAGCAATCCCGTTTTTAACCGCCGCCTGAGAGACAAAGGTGATACAGGTGCGTTTTTGGGCCAAACCGCCGGCGCCGAACATTTTGGTGTACAACACCGGCTGCGGCGTGGGGATGGACGCGTTGGCATCTCCCATTTTGGAGGCGACAATAAACCCGCCCTTGAGTATCAGCTCCGGCTTCGCGCCGAAAAAAGCGGGCTTCCACAACACCAAATCGGCGTATTTCCCGGCCTGAACCGACCCGACACAATCAGAAATTCCGTGGGTGACGGCGGGATTGACGGTGTATTTGGACACGTACCGCTTGGCGCGGAAATTGTCGTTCCGCGGGCCGTCCTCCGGCAGCGCGCCCCGCCGATCTTTCATTTTGGATGCGGTTTGCCAGGTACGGGTAATCACCTCGCCCACCCGCCCCATGGCCTGTGAATCGGAACTCATCATGGAAAATATCCCCATATCGTGTAGAACGTCCTCCGCCGCAATGGTTTCGGGGCGGATACGGGAATCGGCAAAGGCAACGTCTTCCGGAACCTTGCCGTCCAAATGATGGCATACCATCAACATATCCAGGTGCTCGTCCGCCGTGTTGACTGTGTAAGGCATGGTCGGGTTGGTGGAAGAGGGCAGGATGTTGGGAAACGCCGCCGCTTTGATGATGTCCGGCGCGTGCCCGCCCCCCGCTCCCTCGGTGTGATAGGTGTGAATCACCCGCCCGTTGACGGCCGCCAGCGTGTCTTCCACAAAGCCGGCTTCGTTGAGTGTGTCGGTGTGGATGGATACCTGCACGTCGTACCGTTCGGCGGTATCCAAAGCGGCGTTGATAACGGCTGACGTGGAACCCCAATCCTCATGAATTTTCAGCCCGCAGGCTCCCGCATCCAGCTGCTCGGTCAGCGTGGCGGGATCCGCGCTGTTGCCTTTGCCCAAAAAGCCCAGATTCACAGGGTACTCCTCGGCGGCTTCCAGCATTTTTTGAATATTGAATTTGCCGGGGGTGCAGGTGGTGGCGTTGGTGCCGTCCGCTGGACCGGTTCCCCCGCCTATCATGGTGGTGACACCGGAATACAGCGCCGTTTCAATCTGCGTGGGGGAGATAAAGTGGATGTGGGTGTCGATTCCGCCGGCGGTGACAATCAACCCTTCCCCGGCGATGATTTCAGTGGAGGCTCCCACGGTCAGCCCCGGCGTCACGCCGTCCATAATGTCCGGGTTGCCGGCTTTGCCGACGGCGTTGATTTTGCCGTCTTTTATGCCGATGTCCGCCTTGACAATGCCGGTGTAATCCAAAATCACCGCGTTGGTGATCACGGTATCGGGGCATTCGACGCCGGGAGCCCGGCAGGATTGTCCCATGCCGTCCCGCAGGGATTTTCCGCCGCCGAACTTAGCCTCGTCACCGTATACGGTCAAATCACGTTCCACTTCAATCAGCAGGGAGGTGTCGCCCAGGCGGATTCGGTCACCGGTGGTGGGACCATACATATCCGCGTATTGTTTTCGGGTCATTTCAAACATTTTAAACTTTTCACCCAATCTCTCTGAGTTCACGGCGTGCCGCCTGAAAGTTTAGCGCTTCACCGCCGTCCGGCATGTTCACGCCCCCTTGTACCCCAATGATTTTGCCTTCTTCAGAGCGGCCGCCTTTACCGCGCTTGAGTCTAAGCTGCCATCGGTCAGGCTGTTTAGGCCAAACCCCAGCCGGTTGCCGCCCATGGTGACCAGACGGACACGCTTAGAGTCCCCGGGTTCAAACCGAACGGCGGTTCCGGCGGGAACGTCCAGCCTGTACCCGAAGGCGACGGCACGGTCAAAGTCCAGCGCCTTGTTCACCTCAAAAAAGTGATAATGCGACCCCACCTGAACCGGCCGGTCGGCGGTATTGATCACGGTGACTTCCACCGATTTTTTGCCTGTGTTTATGACAATCGGCGTGTCATCAAACAGAAATTCCCCCGGATTCACTTCTCCGGACGGAGGGATTGGCTCGTGGACCGTCACTAATTTGGTGCCGTCCGGAAAGGTGGCTTCCAGCTGAATTTCATGTATCATCTCGGCTACGCCGGGTAGCACGTCCCCGGCGGACAGGAGTTTTGCCCCGACCCGCATGAGCGCCGTCACCGTTTGGCCGTCCCGCGCCAATTCCAGCAGTTCACTTGTGATGTAAGCGATTGCTTCCGGGTAATTCAGTTTTAACCCGCGCGCCTTGCGGGCTTTTGCCAGTTCCCCGGCGGCGTGTATCATCAGCCGTTCCTGTTCTCTTGGGGTAAGATGCACCGTCAGAACCTCCCTATTCAGTCAGAATTTTTTGAATTTCGGCGGCGTTCATTTCTTCGGTCGCGCCGCTTTTTACAATTTCCCCCTTTTCCATGATATACAGGGAATCGGAAATATTCAGCACAAACTCTAAATATTGTTCCACCAAAAACACAGTAATGCTTTTTTCGGTATTGATTTTTCGAATCGCCCGTCCAATATCCTGTATAATGGACGGCTGAATGCCTTCGGTGGGTTCATCCAAAATCAAAATTTTAGGGTCAGCGGCCAGCGCGCGGGCAATGGCAAGCTGTTGTTGCTGTCCTCCGGACAGGTCACCTCCCTTGCGCTTGGCAAACTGCGGAAGAATGGGGAACAGTTCATAGATATATTCCGGGATTTTGCCCGACTTTGCCCCGCGCGGGTTTCCGCCCTTGGCTCGTAAGCCCAATTCCAAGTTTTCCTGTACCGTCATCCGCGGGAAAATATCCCGTCCTTGCGGCACATAGCCAATGCCTGACTTCACCCGGTTGTAGGTCGGCATTTTAATGAGATCCTGACCTTCCAGTAAAATGTGACCGGACGGGGTTTTGCAAAGTCCCATCACGCTTTTCAGGGTGGTACTCTTGCCGACACCGTTACGGCCGATTAAAGCGGTAACGGATCCTTTCTTTACCGTCAAATCCAGACCTGCAATCACACGGCTTTCGCCGTAATAAGTGTCCAGACCTCTGATTTGAAGCATCAGCGCTCACCGCCCCTTCCCAAATACACCGCTTGAACGGTTTTATCCGCCAGCACGTCATGAATATTACCTTGGGTCAGCACCTTACCTTCGTGCAGCACCGTAACGGTGTCGGCAGCCTGTTTGACGAATTCCATGTCATGCTCCACCACAATCACGGTACATTCCCGCTTGATTTCTTTCAGGATTTCGCCGGTTTTTTCGGTTTCGGCTTTACCCATGCCCGCTGCCGGTTCGTCCAGCATAATCAGCTCCGGTTTCTGCACCAGCTGCATGGCGATTTCCAGCCATTGCTTTTCACCGTGAGCCAAAGACCCCGCCTTTATCTCCCGGCGATCCCGCAAATCCACCTTTTGCAGCACGGTATCAATCTGTTCGCGCTCGTCCTCGGACACGCGGTGGAAAATGGAATCCCAAATCCCCTTGTGGCCCTTCAGCGACAGCACCATGTTTTCCAGCACCGTCAGGTTGACAAAGACGGAGGGAACCTGAAACTTCCGTCCGATTCCTTCCCGCACAATGGCGTGTTCCTTCATGCCGGTCAGCCGAACCACTTCCCGACCCACGGGATAAAACGTCACAGTACCGGCCGTCGGCTTGGTCTTGGCGCAGATAATGTCCAGCAGGGTGGTTTTACCCGCGCCGTTGGGGCCGATAAAAAAATGTACGGTATGACGCTTTACTTCCACATCCACATCGGTCAGCGCGTAAAAACCGTCGAAGGAAACCGATATATCATTGATGCGCAACACCGTTTTTGGGTCGGTGCGCGGCAAGAGGTCAACCCCGGTTATAATGGGGTTGCGCGGCGGTTTTACCCCGCGGAACGCAGGCCGATTCATACGCGGCATATTTCGATTTCACCGAGCCTTTCCGAATTCCCGGCAGGGCGCCCGAAAGATATTGAGATGTTCTTAACTTTCAACCTTTTGCCCTCCCCGGACTTTCAGTTTTCTCAGAAAAGCCGGAATCTGTTCCCTGAACAGACCCATAATTCCGCCTTTGAAGAACAGGATGGTTACACAGAAAATGCCGCCGACTATGTACTGCCAGACCTCAATCATTCCGCCGGAGCTGAGGTTATATTCGCACAGATTTACCAGTAGCGCGCCGATTACCGCGCCCACTATGGTGCCTCGCCCGCCGATGGCTACCCAGATGACCATATTGACGGAAAAGGCAATGGTCATTTGTGATGGGGTAATACTGCCGTTGAAGTTGACAAATATCGCGCCCGCAACCGCGGCGATCGCGGCAGACAGGACATAAATAAAGGTTTTGTACCGGCTGACGCGGTAGCCGGAAAAATAGGTGCGGTTTTCCCCGTCCCGGATGGCGATTAACAGCTTGCCGAATTTTGTGCGCACCAAAAAAGCCGCCGTGGCATAAATCAGCGCCAATATGGCCAGCGATACATAAAAAAGCAGCGTCAAACGCCCCTGGTTGGCTGAGCCGCGGATTTTCCCGGCCAGCGAACCGATTTCGGTAATGCCTACATTGCCGTTTGTGTAAGGGGAAAGCGCAATAAAAACAGAGTACGCCGCCCAGGTCAGCGCCTGGGAGATGATTGAAAAATATACACCTTTAATCCGGTTTTTAAAAATAAAATAACCGATGATATAAGCGAGTCCGGCGGGCACAATCAGCACCGACAAAACCGTCAGCGGCAGGGATTGAAAGGGCTTCCAAACGGCGGGGAGAGCGGTCAGCCCGCCGGTATGCATAAACTCTGTAATGGCGCCGTGGGTGGCTCGCAATTTGAGGTACATGGCCATGCCGTAGCCGCCCAGGGCAAAGTACAGCCCGTGCCCCAGACTGAGTATGCCGGTGTAACCCCATATCAAATCCAGCCCTATTGCCACAATGGAAAAAGCCACACACTTCCCCAAAAATATAATCAGCGGCGACTCCGCCACTCCCGCGGCCATCAGCAGCGGCATGACCGCGAGCCCGATTATAATCAGGGAAAAGCAGAGGTTTCCGGCCTGATTTTTAAGCTTTGTCATTTCGCTGCCCCCTTACTCATCCAGCGCGCGGCTGCGTATGGTGAACAGCCCTTGCGGTTTCTTTTGCAGGAACAGGATGATAATCAACAGAACAATGGCCTTTGCAATGCTGGACGAAACAAAGGTTTCCGCCGCAATGCCGGAAAAGCCGATAACGGAGGAGCCCAGAACCGTTCCCAGCAGCTTACCAACGCCGCCCAGCACCACCGCCATAAACGAATTGACAATATAGCTCTGCCCCACGCTGGCATCAATGGAACCGAGTAGCGCAACCGAACACCCCGCCAAACCCGCCAGACCTGATCCGATGCCGAACGTAAAATTGTCTACCTTGCGGGAATTGATTCCCACGCACTTTGCCATGGGGCGATTCTGCGTCACCGCCCGCATTTGCCTGCCGAAATTGGAACGGTACAAAAGAAACCACATGGCAAAAAGAATCAGCGCCACAAACAGTATGATAAACAGGCGGTTATAAGAAAAGGTACAGCCGCCAACGGTGATTCCGCCGGATAAAAATTTGGGTGAGGTGACGTTCACGCCCTGCGCGCCGAAAATGTGCCGCGCTGCCTGCTGAAAAATCAGGCTGATTCCGCAGGTGGCCAGAAGGCTGTCTATTTCCCGTCCGTACAGCCGGGAAATCACCGTCAGTTCCAGCAGACTGCCCAGTAAAAAGGTCGCTGCAAACGCAGCCGGAACGGCAACAATGTAATAAACGCTAAACAGGCTTTCCGGAAAAACCGCAAGAAACAGCTTTTGAGTCAGGTAGGTCACATAAGCGCCTATCATGACAAATTCACCGTGCGCCATGTTAATCACGCGCATTTGGCCGAAAGTGATGGCAAGCCCCAAAGAGGTGAGCAGAATAATAGAGCTCAGGCTTAATCCGTTAAAAACCGTATTAAAAAATTGCGCCAAATCAATCAACACCCTGCTCCACGCCGGCGCGCCGTTTGGCCGGCGCGCCGGTGTGTTTTTAACGAGATACACCGCTAAAAGCAGCGGTGTATCTTCGCGGAACCGCCTCAAAAAGCGGGAATGGAAATTTACTCCAGAGGCTTAATGTTTGCGGCGACTGCCCAATCATAAGTAGTCAGGTAGGGATCCGGCGCCACCGGAGACGGGGTGGCAAAAACTTCGTTAATCAGGCCGTCACTGCCCACCTTGCCGATACGAACCGGCTTGGAAAGATGCTGGTTTTCGCCGTTGATGACCACCTTGCCCTCGGGTGCCTGGAAGGAAATTCCGCCTGATTTGATGGCGGTCAAAACTTTATCCACGTCAAAGCTTCCGGCTTTTTCCACAGCCGCTTTCCACAGGTACACGCCGTCGTAAGCGGCCTCCGCGGGGTCGCTGGTAACGCGGCCCGCGCCGAACTTAGCCTTGTACGCCGCCACAAATTTTGTGTTTTCCGCCGTATCGGTGGTCTGGTAATAATTCCAAGAAACCAGATGGTCTTTCAAAATATTCGCGCCGATGGCCGCAACCTCTTCCTCGGCGATGGAGAAGGACATGGTCATGTATTTGGACGCGTCATAGTTTTTCTCGGACATCTGTTTGAAGAAGGACACATTGCCGGTTCCGTTCAGGGTGTTGACAATCACGTCCGGTTTGGCGGCTTCTATCTTGGCGATAATCGCCGCAAAATCGGTCTGATCCATCGCCGCGTATTCTTCGCCAACGGTTTCCGATCCGGCCGCCGCGACCTGCGCTTTAATGATCATATTGGCGGTGCGGGGGAAAACGTAATCGGAGCCCAGCAGGAAGAACTTTTTGTAACCCTGCTCAATCAGATACTCAATGGCGGGAACAATTTGCTGGTTGGGCGCCGCGCCGGTATAAATAATGTTGGGCGACTGCTCCATGCCCTCGTACTGCACCGGGTACCACAGCAGACTGCCGTATTCTTCAAAAATTGATTTAACCGCTTTCCGGGAGGATGAAGTCCAGCACCCAAACACCGTTGCCACTTTGTTCTGACCCACCAGCTTTTCCGCTTTGGTGGCGAAGGTCGCCGGCTCGGAAGCGCCATCTTCTTCTATGTATTTGATTTGCTTGCCCAAAACACCGCCCGCCGCGTTGATTTCTTCTATGGCGAGCACCTCGGCGTCACGGACGGATTTCTCACTGATGGCCATCGGGCCGGTAAGGGAATGCAGAAGGCCTACGGTTACGCTATCTCCACCGCCCGCGGAGCCTCCGTCTCCGGAACCGCCGCAACCTGTCAAACCAAGAAGTATAGCCAGTGATAAACCACCCGCAAGAACAACCGCAAACACTTTTTTCATTCAAACCATCTCCTGTCTGTTTTTTGAAATACCATAACGAAAAAGACAAAGACAAAGCAGCCGGTGCACCGACTTCTTTGTCTTATCCGGAGTATATCACACGCCGTTTTCTTTGTCAAGAGCTGAAATCAGATTCTAACTCACCGTTAATGTTTCACAAATCTGATGCTGAATTTTTGGAAGATACAACTAAATTTTGCCGCAATACTGAGCCGGAAACAGACTTCGAAGAAACAGATGCCTTCTCTTTCAGATTTTTTTTCCCTTGGTTTGCGACGGTAAAACTCCGAACAGTTGCTTATATTGCCGGGTGAAATAAGACATATTCTGAAAACCGCTCATCATCGCGGCCTGACAGACATTAAATTCCCCGGAACGCAATAAATCATAAGCCCGTTCGCACCGAAAACAGTTAAGATACTCAATAATGGATTTCCCGGTCATTTTATGGAAGCATTTGCCGAAATAAGTTTTACTGAAACCGACCAGTGAGCAAACCTCCCCAATGGTGATATTCTTTCGAAAATTCGTTTGAATATAATTGATCGCCAGGCGGACATTTTTTTGCTGCGCATGTAAGGGTGTTTCGTGCGAGTTCGAAACGACGCTGTTTCTGCTGAGATAGGCGGCCATGGCAAACAGCTCCCCCTGTATAACGGCCTGATAGCAAGGGCGTTTTTGCCGCTCTTCTTCTACGATTTTGTTGAAGCAGGCGATTATCTGAGGGTTATTCGTCACGATTGGCATTTGAGAATCCAATATCGGAAAAGGAAAGGGTTCCAGCAAATCTGCTCTTATGACCAAACAAATGTATACGCTGCTGCTGGTAGCGTTTTCCAGACTATGAAGACTGTACGGGTTTATAAAAGCAATTTCCCCGGCTTTCATAGTGTGACAAGTTTGATTGCATATCAAATTGGTTACCCCCGCCTTGAAATATAAAAATTCCACGTCATCGTGCCAATGCGTCAGTACGCGGTAGCTGCTGTTTTCGCCCAGACAGTCCCTATGCAGGGAGATGGGAAAATCAATGTCGTCCCAGTTATGTGTTTCATATCCCTTTTGTACAATCATGATATTCCTCCGAAAATAGTACTATTGTGTTAAAAAAAGATTGAATTGGACATTGAATTCACCTGTTTATTTTACTATAATATTTATAAGTTGTCAATCGTATTTTGCCGAATTATTTTGTTAAATAATGGATGCTTTTTGCGAAAACAGAAGTTTTGCGACCTATTTTCGTCAAATTTTTAGTTTAATCAGAGGTCTATTGGAATAGTTGCTAATAAAAAACCAAAAAATATCTGTTGAGGGCGGGCTGAGTTATGACAAAGAAAAATCCCCTTAAATTGTTTTCTTTTGTGTTAGCCGGTTGCCTGCTGTCGGTGTACTGCTCATCCGCAGGGGCACTGCAGGGAGAATCAGAAGCCCGAGCCGCGGAACAGACCGAAATCGCCTTTGAAAACGCCACCGGCGGGTACCATACATACCTTTCGGCTTTTAGCGGTCGGAATTTCCTTGCCACAGACGCCGGGGCGACCATTCGCGAGACCGGCGTATTTCGGCGGGGGGACAGCGTGACCCTTGACGTTTTGGCTCCCGCGGATATGCTGGCGGAGCTTACCCTTGATTACCGATGCGAAAAACCGCAGGACATTGTTTTAGAAATGCGCATAAATGGAGAAATTCCATTTCCGGAAGCGGGGTTGCTCACCTTTCCGGCTTTTTGGAGTGACGCGCAAGGGACGCGGACGGACAAGGCAGGCAACGAATTCGCGCCGGAACAAATCTTATATGAAAAATCTACAGTGTCAAAGGCGAGGGATTATTCCGGACGGTATGAACTGCCTTTCAAATTTGTGCTGACGGCGGGAGCGCATACGGTCACGCTGACGGTGTCGCAGGGAGAATTTGTCCTGAAGGGTGCCGCGCTGTCAAATCCGGAGCAACCCGGCACGTACAAAGCTCCGGAACCGAGCCGGAATGAATCGGTCGCGACCGGCGTAATCGTTCTTGAAGGGGAATCGCCATCGCTGAAAAATGACCGTTCCCTTGTTTCGCTGTCCGATGGAGGCAGTCCGGCGGTCAGTCCGGGCGATCCGGTAACCCGAAAGCTGAATTATATCGGCGGGGCGAATTGGAAAAAACCGGGCAGCGCGCTGACGTGGGCATTCAACGTTGAAACCGCCGGGTATTATTCCATCGGTTTCAATTACCGGCAGAACCAGTTGCTGGGCGGCGTTTCTTACCGGCATCTGGCCATAGACGGGCAAACGCCCTTTGAGGAAGCCCGGCGCGTTAAATTTACATACGGCTCAGCGTGGCGCTACAAAACCTGCGGCGGGGAAAGCGAGCCTTGGCTGTTTTGGCTGGATGCGGGACAGCACACCATAACGCTGACGGCTACCGCGGGGGCGATGTCGGAAATTTATTCCGACCTGCGGGACGTCACCGCGCAAATGGGAAACCTGTATGTTGACATTACGATGATTGTCGGAGAAACGGTGGACATCTACCGCAGTTACGAGCTGTTCAATCAGATTCCCGATTTTAACGGGCGTTTGGAACGGACTGCGCTGGCTCTGGACGAAATCGCGGCAAAGCTGGAAGCTTTGCAGGAAAAAAGCAGCGGCTCAACAGTTTCACTCATCCGCAACGCGGTGCGTGTAATCCGGCAAATGCTTAACAACCCATATTCCGCCCACCGTTATAAATCCGGCTTTTACGATGTGTATACCAACCTGAGCGCGCTGATGGGGACTATGACGGATACGCCGCTGGACATCGACCGTATATTTATTTTCGGCGCGGGAAGCCAAAAGCCGGAAATATCCCCGTCTTTGCTTTCAAAGCTCGGCTTTTCCGTTAAAAGGTTCGCGGCAACCTTTATGGGTGATTATAGCTCGACCCCGGGCGGCGGAGAAGACAACGAAACGCTGAACCTGTGGGTGAGCTGGGGTCGTGATCAGGCTCAGGCGCTGAGTGCCGTGATTCAGGACGGGTTTGTGCCCGACAGCGGTATTGAGGTGAACGTGAGTTTGGTGAACGCCTCGCTGATTCAGGCGATTCTTTCGGGGAACGGTCCGGACGTGATGCTTCAAATGGCGCGGACGGAGCCGGTGAACTACGCGATGCGCGGCGCGCTTTATGACCTTTCACGGTTCCAGGATCTCCCGCAAATTCTTGAACGATTTGCCGCGGGCGCGGCTGAACCGTATAAATACGATAACGGAGTTTGGGCGCTGCCGGACACGCAGAGCTTTTATATGATGTTTCTGCGGACGGATATTCTGAACAGCCTGGGCATTGACCCGCCGGAAACGTGGGAAGATTTTGTCGCCGCGGCAACCCTTTTGCAGCGCAGCAATTTACAGGCGTATCTGCCCTATACCCAGATTACGGACAGCGGGACTGTGAATACGGGTGTGGGCGGGCTGACCCTGTTCCCCACGTTGCTAATCCAAAGCGGGCTTCCCTTATATAACGCGGAGCAGACGGCTAGTACGCTCACCCAAATCGGGCAGATTCAGGTGTTCACGGAGTGGGCGGACTGGTACACCAAATACAAACTCCCCAAAACAATGGATTTTTACAACCGCTTCCGCATTGGAAGCGCTCCCCTGGGAATCTCTCCGTACACGCTCTATACACAGTTGAAAGCGGCAGCGCCGGAAATTGACGGTCGCTGGACGGTAGCCCCCATTTCGGGAACAAGAAAGGCGGACGGTACGGTCGACCATTCCTCGGCGGGTTCGGGGACAGGGTGCGCAATCACAAAGCTCTCCAAAAACCCGGAAAACGCGTGGAAGTTTTTGAAGTGGTGGATCTCGCCGGAAACCCAGCTCAGATATTCCGCCGATTTAGAATCCGTTCTGGGGCCTCTCGGTCGCATTGCATCCTCCAATCTGGAAGCCTTTAGGGGAATGAACTGGGATGCGGACATGCTGGAACAAATGGTTTCGCAACACCGCCAAACGGTGGAGCTGCCGGAAATCCCCGGTGGGTATTACACGGCGCGCGGCATTGATCAGGCGTTTTGGAGCGTTGTGGAGCAAGGGAACCCCCCGGCGGATTCCCTGCAAAAATGGGGAGCGGTGGTAGACCGCGAAATTGCCCGAAAGCGGGCGGAATATCCAAACGGATCAACTCCGGAAGGAGAAGGGAAGTGCGGCAAATGAAGAAAGAACCCGAGAAAACACGGGTTCGGAGACTGAGCGGCAAGGGCGAAATGGCGGCCTTTTACCTGATGCTCGCGCCCTTTGCGCTACTGTTCTTTCTGTTCACGGTGCTACCGGTGCTGACCTCGGCGGGTCTTGGCTTTTTCACCTACGATATGATTTCAATGCCTAAATGGAACGGCGCGCAAAATTTTCTGCGAATGGTCGTGGGCGACGAGGTTTTTCCGAAAACTGTCACAAACACCCTGAAATTCGCGGCGGTAACCGGCCCTGTCAGCTTTTTTCTGTCGTTTCTGCTTGCATGGTTTATCAACGAGTTCAAGCCGCTTGGACGCAGCGCGCTCGCTTTTCTGTTTTATGCGCCGGCGCTGGCGGGAAACGCGTTTTTTGTCTGGAATGTGGCTTTTTCCGGGGACAGCTATGGTTACGTAAACAGCGCTATGCTGTCGCTGGGTCTTATTGACGAGCCGGTTAACTGGTTCCGCAACGTGCAGTACAACACGGGAATTTTGATTGCAGTTCAGCTTTGGGTCAGCCTGGGCGTGGCATTTCTCGCCAATATTGCCGGGTTGCAGAACGTTAACCCGGAAATGTATGAGGCGGGGGCGCTGGACGGAATACGCACACGCTGGCACGAGCTGTGGTATATCACTCTCCCCGGCATGAAAAACATTCTTCTGTTCGGCGCGGTCATGCAGATTCAGGCGACTTTCTCAATTGGTTCGGTGATCACGTCACTTGCCGGTTATCCCAGCGTGGACAATTCTGTGGACACCATTGTTTCCCACCTATCCGATGTTGGCATTACCCGTTATGAGATGGGATACGCGGCTGCCATTTCGGTATTTTTGTTCGCGATGATGGCCGTCACCCGCGTGGCTGTGGGTAAAATGTTGGACTTTTTGGGCAGGTAAATCCGGAAAATTGGGGAGCGAATTTAATGTTGATGAAAAAATCGGTTCTTATTACGCTTGCCGCCGCGCTGTTCCTGACGTCAGGGTGCAAAAAGGGCGGCGCGGAGTCCGAATCCGGCAACAGTGTCGTCTCTTCTTTATCGATTGAGTCTTCGGACTTCTCTGACCTCGCGGAACCCGATAGCGAGACAGAAAGCGTCCGAGGACAAACGGAATCCGAGCCGGTCGCAACGCCGTCCCGGAACGCGTCCTCACAAGCGGTATCCTCAAAATCGGCGTCCTCCATCGCTTCAACGTCAATTCCTCAGGAGGGAGTGGAAAATATGGATTTTGTTTTGAATCAGGCGAAAGAACTGGGGCTGGACGAGGCGCTTTTGGAGAAGGCCGTTGTTAATAAGGGCAATCAGGCGGCTATCGCCAACGCAATGAAAAAGGCACAACGCGGCGAGTCTGTGACGGTCGGGGTTATCGGCGGGTCGATAACGCAGGGTTCAAAGGCAACGGTCGCAAGCAAAAGTTACGCGTCCCTGCTCAAAGCGTGGTGGCAGGATCAGTTCCCCGGAAGCACCCTGAAGTTTATAAACGCCGGCGTAGGAGCCACAGATTCGCTGATTGGCGTCCACAGAATGGGCACGGATTTGCTCAGACACAACCCGGATTTTATCGTTGTGGAATTCGCCGTCAATGACGTCTCGGACAGTCTGCACAAGGAAACCTGCGAAAGCCTGGTCAGAAGAATCTTAAAGCAGGGTAACAAACCCGGCGTGCTCTTGCTGTTTTTAATCAATCAGAACGGCGAAAGCGCGCAGACGAACCAACAGGCAATCGGCGCAAATTACGATTTGCCGATGATTAGCTACAAAACGGCGATTTGGCCGGAAATCGGAAAAAAATTCAAATGGGCGGACATAGCGGCGGACAACGTTCACCCCAACAACACCGGTCACGCGATCATTGGCGTCATGTTAAAATATTATCTCGCCAAGCTAAAGCAAGGGCTTGCCTCCGCCCCATCCGCCGTGAATGCTCTTGCAAACCCCATTACAAAAAGCGGCTACGAAAACGCCGTTCTTTTAACAAACGCCAACTTCTCCGCGCAGTCGCTGGGCGGTTTCACTGTGACCAACGGCGCGTATTACCAGTTCCCCAACGGCTGGACGGTCAAAAACAACACTGCCCCCATTGTTTTTGAAGTCACCGACGCGAGTAACCTTTATATCCTTTATCACGCTACCACGAGCGGTAACGGCGGAAAGGTTTTGGTTTCGCTGGACGGCGGCACGGCAAGAACCCTGAATTCAGACGCTTCCGACAGCTTTGAGCGCGCCGAGACGTATAAGGTTCTCAGCGGAAGCCAGACCGGGACGCACCGGCTGGAAATCAAGTTGCAGCCCGCCGGGACAAAGGACGAATTCACCATACTCGGCATTTTGAAGTCTTAGGCGAACGGCGGTTAAACGGCGCACCTGTATAAAGGCGGGATGCCGGAATTTCGGCGGAGAGGAGTGTTGGCGGTGTCAAAATACGCGGAATATAAACGTTACACTAGAAGCCGCGCGGGTAATGTGGCTTATTTCGCTTTTCTGTTTTTAATGGGCGCGTTTTCGGTGCTTCCGCTGGTGTATTGCGTTTGTACCGCTTTCAAGCCGCTGGATGAACTGCTGGTATTTCCCCCGCGCTTTTTTGTCCACCGCCCGACGGTGGAAAATTTCACGGAATTGCCTTCTTTGCTGGAAAAGCTGCAAGTTCCCCTTTCAAGATACCTTTTCAACTCGGTGTTCATCGCCGTGGTGACGACGGTTTTGCATATCTTCGCGGCATCTATGGCGGCTTACGCTTTTTCAAAGTCAAAAATAAAAGGGTTGGGGATATTTTTCCTGGTTGTTCAGTTTTCGCTGCTTTATAACGGAACTACGCTTAGTATTCCGCAGTACCTGATATTCAGTCAGTTGCACATCATCAATACTTTTTGGGTTTATATTTTGCCCGCCATCCCATCCTCTATGGGCGCGTTTTTAATGAAACAGTACATGGATTCCGGCATTCCGGATAGCCTTTTGGAAGCGGCCAAAATCGACGGAGCCGGTGTTTTCAGAATTTATTGGCGCATTGTTATGCCCATCACAAAACCCGCGTGGATGACATTGCTGCTCTTTGCGTTTCAGGGCATTTGGCAGACAGGCCCTTCCGCCGGAACGATATTCAGCGAAGAGCTTAAAACCTTGCCATATGTGATGTCCTCCATTGCGGCGGGCGGGACGGCGCGGGCGGGTTCCGCCATGGCGGCAACGGTGATTCTGATGATTCCGCCCATTTTGGTTTATTTTATAACGCAAAGCAACGTGATGGAAACCATGAGTTCGGCGGGAATGAAAGATTGACCTACGCTCATATCAAAAGGGATGGAGGCCGGCGGTATGAAAAAAATATGCGTTTCTGTTCTGTGCGTTTTGCTCATTGCCGCTTTCACAACAGCCGCTTCCGCGGCGGATTCCGCGCCGACTGATACCTTTACCCACTGGGATCTGAGCGGCGGACGGAAAACGGTTTCCATGCGCCCGGTTTATGAAGCGGTGCACAGCGTTACCGCGCGCAGCCTCGGCCTGAAAGAGGACATAGGGCTGATAAAGGACATGGATTGCGACGAAAAAGGCAATACTTACCTTTTAACGGATGGCGGTCGCATTGTCCGCTTCGACAGCGAATTCCGGTTTCTCGGGGATTATGAAATAAAGGACGAAGGCGGCGCGGCGGTGGATTTTTCCGGTGCGGGCGGGTTCTGTGTCTATTCCCAAACGGAAATTTATATAGCCGACACAAAAAACGCCCGGGTTTTACGGTGTGAAAACGGCGTTGTAAAGCGGGACATCTCGCTCCCGGAATCCGCTCTGATTCCGTCTGATTTCACGTTCAAACCATCGGGGGTGGCAAAAGACGGCAAGGATTACCTTTATGTAATCAGCGAGGGTTCTTATTACGGCGCGGTTTTGTATGACCCCGACGGCGAGTTTGCGGGTTTTTACGGGGCGAACACCGTGAAAGGGAACATGCTTACCAGTTTTTCGGCTCTTTGGGATCGATTGACCATGAACGATGCAAAACGCTCGAAGACAAAAAAGGCGCTACCATACCAGTTTACCGACATCTGCATTGACGAGAAGGGTTTTGTTTACACCTGTACGGGCAAGAACGTTTCGGAAAATACCGGGCAAATCAGAATGCTAAGCCCCGGCGGAACGAATATATTGCCCGGCGCGGAAAGTCTCAATTTCGGGGAACAGGAGCTCGTCAAGCGTCTCAATGTCAGGAAAGAGCAGAATTTCGGCGGGATTACGGCAGACGGCAGGGGTTTTATTTACGCGCTGGACAAAACCTACGGTTTAATTTACATATACGACTCAAGTTCAAACATGATTGCCGCCTTTGGAGGCGGAAGCGGTCTTGGGCGGCAGACAGGCGTGTTTTCTTCCGCATCGGCTCTCGCGCTGTCCGGCTCACGCCTAATGGTCGCCGATTCGCTGAAATCCTCCGTGACCGTGTTCGAGCGAACCGATTACGGTGAAACACTGCTGGCGGCGCAGGAAATGACCCTCGCTTCCGATTATATAAATGCCCAGCCGCTTTGGGAGCGGGTGAGGGAATATGATGTCCAAAACCGCCTGGCGCTGGGCGGGCTGGCAAAAGCCGCGGCCGCCCAGGGGAATTATCGGGCGGCAATGGGTTACGCCAAGGCGGCCGGAGATGGCGCGGCTTACGGCGAGGCGCTTCAAAGAGTTCAAAGCATATTTATATCAAAGTATTTCGTTTGGCTCTTTTTGGCGGCTGTTTTGTTGCTTTCCGGCTTGACGGCGTTTATCATCCTGACAAAAAAACGGCAAATCATCCTTATTAAAAACGCCAAACTGCGCACAGCGGTGGCAGGGATGGTTCACCCGTTCCGCAGTTTCAATGACATAAAATACCGGCAGATGGGTTCGCTCGGGATTGCGGCGGCGCTGACGTCACTGTATTTTCTGACAAGCGCGGCGGCGACAAATTGGAGTGATTTCCGTTTCACCGCCTTTGACGCCTCCACATACAATTCCCTGTTTCAAATTGTGCAGACCGTTGGGCTTATATTGCTGTGGTCGGTGGCGAACTGGGGCATTTCCACCTTACAGGAGGGCAAGGGCAAGCTGAAAGAGGTCTACACGGTTACGGCTTACAGTGTTTTGCCTCTGATTTTATTCAATGTAATTTCTACGCCGCTTACGCATTTAATCGTCTCCCCCAACGGCTCATTGATTTCCGGGCTGAATACACTGTCGCTCATTTTCACGGGAATTATGCTGACCGTGGGACTGATGGTCATTCATGATTTCAGTTTTCCGCGCTTTTTGTTCACGGCGGTTGTTACGGTGCTTTTTATGCTTTTGATCATCTTCGTTTTGTTCATGGCGGGCATATTGCTCACTTATTTTTGGAATTTCGCGTGGAACGTGTTGATGGAAGCGCTTCGGTGGCAGTAACCCGCCGCCAAAATTCCGAATTTCGCATTCGCAGAGGGGGGACATGGTTGTGACGAAAATAAAACGGTTCGGCTCGCTGGCGCTGGCTTTGGCGCTTGTGCTACCGCTGGCGGCGTGCGGAAAAAAAGAGAAAACCGCTGCGTATATCCTGCCGGACACGATGGAAAACGTTGCCTCCGGGGTCGTTTCACAAAACGGGCGCTATCTGCTGAAATGGGACGATGAGACGAAATGCGCGTTGCTGGAAACCCGCGATTCCGGATATATTTGGTCCACCACGCCTTATGATTATTATCTCTCCGGCGACACAA
The DNA here is from genome assembly GCA_031273775.1 of Oscillospiraceae bacterium. GTDB lineage: Bacteria > Bacillota > Clostridia > Oscillospirales > Acutalibacteraceae > JAISRF01. Next base: position 2,932 of record JAISRF010000049.1, on the reverse strand, counting down.
ACTACAGTCTCAATTCTCCCTTGGTAATTGAGTATTATGATCCGTCGGATGGTACGGTTCAAACCGCCAAAGCTCTCGACTGCATCGAGGACGGGCTTGTTTCGGCGAAAAGCGGCGGCGAAGGGATTACGCTCACCTTTTATTTTAAAGACGCCGAAATCGCGGTGGCGATAAAGTACACGCTCCGTGAGGATTCACTGCAAATAAGCCTGAACACCTCCGATTTGGAAGAATCCGGGAAAACACGGCTGATGAGCGTATCCGTCACGCCCTACCTATGTTCTGCTCTCAATACACAGGAGCGTTCGAATTACCTGTTTGTCCCCTCAGGCAGCGGCGCGCTGATGTATACCGATGAAGACGTCTCCGGGATCTCCCGCGAGTTTTCAGGTGAGGTATACGGCTTTGATCCGGCACAAACCCAACTTGACCACCCCGGTGGGGAAGAGCCGGTTCGGCTGCCGGTGTTCGGCGTGAAATCGGAAGAGAACGCCTTGCTTGCCGTAATCGAAAGCGAGGACGTCTCGGCAGCAGTGAACGCGGCGGCAGGTAACGCCGTCAACGGCTACTCAAACGCTTACGTCACGTTTTATGTCCGCGGCTTCAACAATGCGGAATGGGATTCGGGGACACGAGCCCAAACCGGAGAAAAAGTCTTCAAGGATGTGGTGCTGCTCTCCGACAGGTGGCCCCTTGACAGGGAATTGTCCGTGGGGTATTACCCGCTTTCCGGGGAGGACGCCGATTATAACGGTATGGCGGCGCGAACCCGGCGCTGGTTTAAGGACGCGGGTGGGATGAAAAAAAGCTCTTTGACGCAGCAACCCTATCATATCACGCTTGTCGGAGGCGCCGAGGTTCAGAAATTCACGTTTGGCGTGCCGCACAAATCCTTTTTGCCGCTGACCACTTTTGAACAGGCTCGGAAAATATTAAACGGGCTTGCCGGAACTTCCGGGCAGACGCCGGACGTACTTTTAAAAGGCTTTGGGCAATCCGGGTTGGATGTTGGGAAATTGGCGGGCGGGTTCGCGATTGCCGAGGCGCTGGGTTCTTCATCAAAACGGAAAGCCTTGGAAACTTTCTGCGAACATTCAAAGATTCCGTTATTTTGGGACTTTGACCTTGTTTTGTTCACCCGCTCCGGGAACGGCTTCGGGCCAGTGTTGAACAGCGCCCTTTCCGCCGACTCCCAAATGGCGGGTTGGCATCCGCTCAAAATCAACGTGCGTGCGGAAGATACGTCCAGGCCGAAAATCCGGCTCTTGCAGCGTTCCCTGCTGGAACAGGCGGCGGACAAACTGGTGGATTTCGCCAAAAACCGAGTTTCGGGTATCGGCCTTTCCACGCTTGGCTCCACCGCTTATTCAGACTACCGCGGGGAACAGTACGCCCTGAGAGGCGAGGTCTCCGGGCAGACGCAAAAAATGATAAAAGCCGTGAAAGACGCCGGGCATTCAGTTCAGCTAGGCGCGGCGAACGCTTATGCGGCGGGGCTGGCGGACAGTATTTCGGATGTTCCTCTCCAAAACGGAGGATACGATTCGCTGGACGAAACCATACCCTTTTATGCAATGGTCTTCGGCGGCAGCGTACCACTTTATACCACGGCGCAAAACCTTTCGCCAACCCCGGAAAAACAGCTTCTGGCCGCGGTGGAGGCGGGGATTTCGCCATCCTTTACCCTCAGTTGGTCCTATGACACGGCGTTGGTAGATTCAAGCGACCCTTATTGGGCGTTTCCCTATGAAAACAACCGGGTAGCGATTTTGGAAACGGTGGGACGGACGGCGGATTTTTACCGTCAGGCCGCCGGTTCACCGATAAAGTTCCATCACATTTTGCCCGGCGGCGTCACGGAGACGGTGTTCGAAAACGGCGTTACCGTAACGGTAAATCATTCGGACAGCGCGGTTTTGGTAAACGGCAAGAAAATCGCGGCTCTGGATTTTTATTACGAGCCTTTGGCTGCGAAATGAACCGCAGGCAGTGATGTATTTCGAGGTGTCTCCGCAAGTAACGGGATATTTTACCCGAATTGAATAACAGGGGTTGAGCAAAGTGAAACGGAAAACGGGCGGCGGGATCGAGGCAATCAAGCGGCGTTACGGCTGGTATTTTGTCGCGCCGTGGGCTTTTGGCGTTATTCTGTTTGTGCTGGTCCCGTTGTTTTCCAGCTTTTATTACAGCCTGGCCGACATCGCAATGCGCCCGGAGGGCTTGCAGGCGGATTTTGTGGGGTTACAGCACTACAAAAAGCTGTTTCTGGAGGATCCCGACTACATCAATCAGGTGACGCAATCGCTGTCCAGTCTGTTTACCAGCGTTCCCATTGTGATAGCGCTGTCTATGATTCTCGCCATTGTCCTCAATCAAAAATTCCGGGGCAGGATGTTTGCCCGCGCGGTGTTTTTCCTGCCCGTCATCATTGCCTCCGGCGCGGTGATGAAGGTGCTTACGGGATTTTCCATGAGTGACACGGTTTCCGCATCCGCGGGGATTTCCGGCGGGGAGGCTATGTCTGAATATATGCAAATCATCAACTTTTCCGATATGCTTCACCACCTGAACCTGCCCCAAAACGTCAACAGCCTTATCGGCGGCTACCTGTCCAACACATTTAACCTCATTTGGAACTGCGGGGTACAGGTTCTCCTGTTCGTAGCGGGCTTGCAGACCATTCCCGAGCAACTGTATGAGGCGGGAAAAGTAGAGGGAATCAGCCCGTGGGAGGAATTTTGGTATATCACCGTCCCTATGTTAGGCCGGGTGATTATGCTGGTTCTGTTTTACACTATGGTGGAGCTGTTCATTGAAAAAGGTACGGTCGTCAGTACGGCAATCAGAAACATCAGCGTGAATCTGGCGTTTTCCCGCGGTTCCGCCATGCTGTGGCCGTATTTCGCGGCGGTGAGTCTGATTATTGGCTCGG
>JAISRF010000029.1 GCA_031273775.1 Oscillospiraceae bacterium | reverse complement strand
GTGAATCCCCATAGGTCATCTTCAACTCGCTCCTTTTTCAACCCGCTTGTAGTCAAAGCGCTTCAAAATATGTTATGTGCAACTTCTCCTGTTTTTTCGTTGCACTTGAGCGCATCCTGTGATTTATACGCCATTTCCGCTGCTTTTGTATCGAAAATCCGGCGTAACGCGGTCATATCCTGTAAAAGAGATATTATATTCCGATAAGGGGTATGGATGGGGAGTGTCTTGACCATATGGCGACACAGAATTTGCTTCCGGGGCTTTCGCTCCTTGCCGCGGCTCAGGCGCAGACGGAAAGCGCGGAAATCATTGTAAAATATCATGGTGAGCTTTCCGGCATCGCCGCCCGGCTGGACGCTTTGGCAGAGCCGCTGGGCGGCGGCTTTGCCATTTTAACCCTTCCGGTGGGCAATATCGGTGGGCTTTACCGCTTCAAAGAAATAGAATATGCCGAGCTGCCGAAAACCCTCTTTCCCTCCCTGCTGGAAAGCGCGCGCGCCGCCTGCGTGCCCCCGGTTTGGGCTGGTCAGGCCGGTCAAACGGGGCTGACCGGTCGGGACGTGTTGGTGGGCATTATTGATTCAGGAATCGCCTTTTCACACCCCGCCTTTCTGGACGGAAACGGGCAAAGCCGGGTGGTGTATTTATGGGACCAGACGGCAAACGGCACGCCTCCGGACGGGTTTTTACACGGGGCGGAATACACCCGCGGGCAGATTAATTCGGCGCTGGCGGGCAGTCCGCCTGACGGAATGGATCCGGACATGGATTTTTTGGGGCATGGCACAGCCGTTGCGGGCATTGCCGCGGGCGGCGGAAACGGCGGCGGAACAAGGGGAATCGCCCCGGAAGCGGAACTGATTGCCGTAAAACTGGGCGGTGACCGCCGCTTTGCCCGCACCACCGGGATGATGCGCGCGTTGCACTACATCACAATCCGCGCGGAGGAATTGGGGAAGCCGGTAGCCATTAACCTGAGTTTTGGCACCAACGACGGCTCACACGAAGGAAATTCACTGTTCGAGGCTTATGTGAACGAAGTGTGCGGACGTTGGAAAAGCGTAATCGTAACGGGCACCGGTAATGAGGGCTTCGCCCGCCACCATTATTCCGGCGCGGTTCTGAGCGGCGGCGTGACTGATGTCCGGTTCACGGTCGGACCGTCTGTTTATTCCTGCTACCTGACCCTGTGGAAGAATTTCGCGGATGATTTTGAGTTTGAATTATTTGCCCCCAGCGGAAGTTCCGCCGGCGTTTTCAACCCCGCCGACCCTTTCCGGCAAACCGTTTTGGAGGGAGTATCACTTGCAGTTTTCTACGGCCAGCCGTCTTTTTACAATGAAAGTCAGGAGTTTTATATCGGCTTTTCAAGGCAAGACCTGCCGGTTACCCGCGGTGTGTGGACACTCCGGGTAAGCGGCAGGCAAAGCGTGGACGGACGATTCGAGGCCTGGCTGCACACGTTGGAAGAGGTTGGCTTCGGCACCGCCTTTTTGGAACCCAGCCCGTTTTTCACCCTCACCTTGCCTTCCACGACCGAAAACGTCCTCTCAGTGGGCGGATACAACGCCGCCACAGATAGCGCGGCGGATTTTTCCGGGCGTGGGCGCGCGGTGGAAAACGGAGTTACAAAACCGGATTTAACCGCTCCCGCTGTGGAGATAACCGCGCCCTCTAACCGAGGGGGAACGGATGTATTCAGCGGTACCAGCATCGCCGCCCCCTTCGTCACCGGAGCGGTCGCGTTGATGATGGAATGGGGCATTGTGCGGGGCAATGACCCGTTTTTGTATGGCCAGCGTGTCAAGGCATTTCTGCGGCGTGGCGCGTTGCGTCGACCCGGTATCGGCTACCCAGACCCGGTTTGGGGCTATGGCACCCTGTGTCTGCAAAAAACAATGGAGATTTTAGAGGGCGGGGACTATGAACCGGGGGTTAGTCAGAATTCTTTTAGCGCGGACGCGCTGCACTGAAAAAACAGTAATCTTAATTCCCAATTGCGCTCCGCAGAGCGCGTCAGGAGAGTGTCAGCTTTGGCGTATGACCGGGATTTAGAGGCGTTTATTTATGACGACAGTACAGCCGCGCTGGTTCTGAAAAGCGAAAACCTCTATCTGTTGGGCAATTCCGAAGTCCGGTTGGGCAAGACCCTTTCGGGCGGCGAAATTGTCGTGTATGTGAAAGAGGAGGACATCCCGCGGTTTGTGAATTATGCCGGTAATTATGTACTGGGTGTGTACCCGCTGACGATGGGGCTTATGGGAGAGAGAGAATTAGGCGCCGCCGGTATTTTGCCTCTGCAAAATCAGCCCGCCCTTAACCTGCGCGGTAGTGGGGTTCTGCTGGGTTTCGTGGATACGGGGATCGACTTCACCATGGACGCGTTCCGTTGGGAGGACGGTTCCAGCCGGGTGGCCGCCATCTGGGATCAATCTATTCCGGGTGCACCGCCGGAGAGCTTTTTGTACGGCACGGAATATACGCGGGAGCAAATCAACGAGGCTCTCAACACACAAAACCCTTTTGAAAAAGTCCCTCACCGGGACACCGTGGGACACGGAACCTTTTTGGCGTCGGTTGCCGCAAGCCGAGAGCGGGACGAATACGCGGGCGCCGCACCCGACGCGGAAATCATCGTGGTGAAGTTACGGCGCGCGTGTCCGTTCGCGCGCAGGCGGTTCCTGGTTCCCGAAACGCAGGAAAACGTGTTTGCGGGCGATGATTTAATGTTAGGCGTGCAGTATATTTTAGAAAAAGCCCTTGCGCTCGGCCGACCGGCCGCCATCTGCTGCGGAATCGGCACCAATTTAGGCTCTCACGACGGGTTTCAAACCGCTGAGGAATATTTGGCGGAGGTTTCCGGCATTGCGGGTATGCTGATTTGTTGCGCCGCCGGCAATGAAAGCGGCGCCGGGCACCACACCAACGGACGGATTGGGCAAACCGGCGGCACCGCGGACATTGAGCTTCGCGCTGCGGTGGCGGGGGAGGATATTTACATTTCGATTTTCAATTCCGCCGCCGACCGTTTATCAGTATCGGTACGTTCTCCGGGAAACGAGGAAATAAACCGTGTCCCGGCTCAATCGGGAATCAGCTATGAGCGCAAGTTGATTATGGAACGCTCAACCGTGATGATTGATTATATGTTCCCCATTGTGGGCAGCGGCGGGCAATTTACCCGGGTGAAAATTTTGGACGCCGCCCAAGGCATTTGGCGGATTACCGTTCACGGAGACTATATTTTAGACGGTTTGTTTCATGCCCGATTGCCGATTACGGGCTTTATAAACCCGGGGACGGTGTTTTTAAGCGCGATGCCCAATTACACCATCGTGACCCCGGCCACCTCGCTTGGCGTCATTTGCTGCGGCGCGTACGACAGCCGAGACAACAGCCTGTCGCCCACCACCTCATGGGGTCCGAGCCAGTTGCCTTCCGTTCTCCCCGATTTGGTCGCGCCGGGTGTGGATGTGGCGGGATTATTCCCGGGAAATATGCGGGGGGTAATGAGCGGAACCAGCGTGGCGGCAGCCATCACGGCAGGCGCGGGCGCACTGTTTTTGGAATGGGGAATTGTACAGGGAAACAACCCATCGCTTAATACATATACCATCAGCGCGAACCTGCTCAGCGGCAACGACCGCGATCCCGGCGTGACCTATCCCAGCCTGCAGTGGGGCTTTGGGCGGCTTGATCTCTTGAATACCTTCCGGTTTCTCAGACCGCTGTGAACTGTAACCACTTGTTTTTTTGCTTTGTGAAAAAGTAAGTCACTAAAATCCAAAATATTCCTTTGCGTTGGTGTAAGAAATATCTGTCACCAGCTTTTCAAGTGCTTTGGAATCGTTCGGGTATTCTCCGTTTTCCACAGCCTTTCCGATGAAATTACACAGTATCCGGCGGAAATATTCGTGCCGGGTGTAGCTTAAAAAGCTGCGGCTGTCAGTGAGGAACCCCACAAAATTTCCAAGCGCACTCAAACTGGCGTAAAGTTCCAGCTGCTGTTCCATACCGATTTTTGTGTCATTGAACCACCACGCGCTTCCCTGTTGCAACTTGCCTTTAGCCGAGCTGTCTTGAAAACACCCAATCACAGCGCCAATCATGGCGTTGTCGACCGGGTTTATGGGAAATATGAGTGTTTTTGGCAGTGCATTCACTCCGTTTAAGCGGTCGAAAAGCGACAGCAGATTTTGCGCCTTACCGCCGTTTCCGATGGCGTCAAACCCGGTATCCGGACCTAATCGCTTAAACATGTTTGTGTTTGTGTTTCGGACTACGCCGTAATGCAGCTCCATCACCCAACCCAGCCGCGCGTATTGCGAAGCGCAAAAGAACAGTATCTCGGTCTTAAACGCCTCCGTCTCATCCGGAGTCAGTGCCACGCCGGCCAGCGCCTTTTGGAATATGGTTTCGGTTTTTTCATCGTCCGCGGGCGCCCAGGGAACAAAATCAAGACCGTGGTCGGCGGCGCGGCAACCAAGTGAATTGAAAGCTTCAAAGCGCAAGGCAAGGGCGCTTTTCAAGTCTCGGGCGCTTTTAATCTCTACTCCCGCGGATGCTCCAAGCCGGCCGATATATAGGCTGAAATCCGGCTTTTCAATATTCAGCGCGCGGTCAGGCCGGCAGGCGGGAACTACGCGCGTTTTGAAGGACGGGTCTTTTTGAATTTCTATATGCCATTTTAAATCATCCGCGGGGTCATCGGTGGTGCATATCACCTCGACATTTGAGCGGGCGATTATTTCCCGCGCCGAAAGCGGTTTTATTTTCCGCTGTGCCGCCTCCCAAATATCCCGCGCCGTTTCCGGGCCGAGCGGTGAAGTTACGCCAAAATAACGCCAAAGTTCAAGGTGTGACCAGTGGTACAGCGGGTTACCGAAAAGCATGGGCATAATTTGCGCGTATTTTTCGAATTTCTCATAATCCGGCGCGTCTCCGGTGATGTAACGCTCATCCACGCCGGCCGAGCGCATGGCGCGCCATTTATAATGGTCGCCGTAAAGCCAAACCTCTGAGATATTATCATAAGTTTTATCTTCGGCAATGTCCCGCGGGCTGATGTGGCAATGGTAATCAATGATTGGCAGACCGGCGGCTGTTTGTTGGTACAAATCCTTTGCGGTTTTATTTGAGAGCAAAAAATCCTCGTTTAAAAATCGAGCCAATGTCTGTTTCCACCTTTACGATTTGATGTGTAATGCGCATCTGTATTATATTCGAAAATTGTCCTATTGTAAAGATGGAATTTCACAGAATTTTTCTGTTGGGTCGGTTATTATTCTCCGGGTACGCTCCTCCAATATTGTCTGGCTTCCAGAAGGTCGAGAATGTCTACCGTTTTGTCATCGTTTACATCCAGCCCGGTGCTATCCTCTGTCTGTTTAAGCAGGTACTTTATAATGTCCGACTCCTGTGGAATTGGCGCTTCGGTTGCGTAGGGAACCGGCGCGGAAACGGCTATGGCCTGATCATCCCCATTGAACACTTTCGCGTAAAGCAGGCCGCTTACCCCCTTTTCCAGCGTGAGAGCGACTTCGGTGTTTCCGGTGGACGCCGCATGCGCGGTTCCCACTTCGGTTTCGGTGAGCAAAGCCGCTTTCGCATCGGTCACGTTCAGGGTGCGGGTCACGGTTCTGCCAAAGTCGACCGATAGCTCGAAGATATCCAACTCACCCACCGCGGTGCCGCTGCCGTAGCTTGAAAGCTTAGACTTACTGAAGTAGTTGGTGTCATTCACATAAGGCGAATAACCGTTCATGTAAATTTTGCCGTTGGACAGGTCAAAATACATCATCTTAATATATCCGTCACCACCATTGGGTAGGCTCTGGTAATCGGTGCAGATACGGGGAATGGCACGACCGCCTACGGTAATGACATTGATGGCGGAGCCGTGATAATGCCCGTTAAGCTCGGCAATAACGTTGGTATGGTAAGGGTATACCTTTTCGGCCATCAGGTTACTCCAGAGGTCGGCGGAGGCGGAGGAGTTAATGCCGGGGTGCATGAGCACAATGGCCTTGCGGTCGGCGTATTGGGTCAGGATTTTATTTGCCCAGGCAATCTGCGATTCGACCGCGTCGTCCAGGTGCATATCCCAACTGAGGTACAGCATAACCAGCTCAACGCCGTCCACGGTGACCAAATCGTAGTGACCGAGATTGTTTTTGTACTCACCGCCGTACCAGGGGTTGTTCCGGAACCGGGAAGCAGGGAAATATTGGTTGTAGTAAGCGTAAAGCTCAGCCCCGTGACCCACGTCGTGATTTCCCGCGAGTACACCGTAAGGGAGACCCGCCGTTTCAAGCTTTTTCAGCTGGTTAGAGGATTCTTTCCACTGGTACTCCTGATTAAAATCGTCCACAATGTCGCCGGTGTGTAGCACATATCGGATTCTTTTGGCGTCTTTATTGTCCACGATCCAATTCATCATGGAGGTGTAAGGGGAGGTATATTTTTCGGCGTAATACTGGGTGTCTGTAATCCAGGCAAAGGAAAAATCGTACCGGGTGGGTTCGGCGTTTCCGTTCCAGTTATAGCTGCCGGCGGTGGTTCTGCCCGTCTGCGGCGCGGTCTGGGGCGCGGCTTCGGTGCCTCTTGCCTGAACCAGTACCTTCACCTTCCCTTCGTACAGCCGGTTTCCAAGGGAGAACACAGCGGTGATCACATTTCCGTTACGGGTGACTTCCAGCAACTCCCAGACATTGCTCACGGTATTTAACGCGTAGAGTTGCGCATCGCGACCGTAATTACCAACGGCGCTCACCTCAAATCGGATTTCCTCGGTGGATTTTCCCTCGGTTTCCAGTTCAAAAATCTGATAGGGAAACTCGCCGTTACTTGCGGTGGTTACACCCAAACCGGATTTTGCGACGGCACTTGCCGTGCTGTCCCCGTTGCCTTCCAGCACGTCAAAGCTCAACTCTTCAGCCTTGTATACCGAAACGGTTTCCGCCCCCGAAGCGGAGGATGCGGGAACGCCTGCTTTTGCGGCGTTGGAATCCACCGAAAGGGGCAACTGGGTATCAACGCTCAGCTTGGTGACTCCCTGCTCGTGGTTTTTCACCATAAAGGTGATGCTTCTGGCCGCGGAAGCCCCACCGGAAACGGTCAGGGTATGCATACCGTCAGACAGCTTAGTGGTGTCAATGGTGAGTCCGCGGTGGTCAACCTTGGCCGCGGGGACGGTAAAGTTAGCGTAAGTATATACATAACAGTTGGTGGAATCTCCCATCTTGATTTGGGTATCGGTGGGGTTCAGCGTCTCCATGGTCCCGCTGCTGCCTTTTGTCACGTTTTTGCCGGTGTAGCTTGAGGGTGTGATTTGCGTGCCGTCCGGCAGGCTCAGCCGAGTTTTATAAACACTGAAATCGTCATTGTTGCTGTCGTCATCGCTACCATGGGTATTCCAGCTGTCAAAGATGGAGAGTCTGGTGCCGGCGTACATGTCCAGCCGGATGGTTGCGGTGCCGTTGGTGTTGTAGGTAAACAAGGCGCTGTCCACTTTGACGGAGGCGCTGCCGTATTGGCCGTAATTAACGTTGTTGCAGGTAAATATATCCAGAACCGTTTTTCCATTGACAATAGCGTTTTTGTAGTAACCATCAATCCCGTTTCCGGCCGTGTCCGGGTATTCAAAGTAATACGCCGAGCCTTCCACGGCCGGATGCGCGCCCTGCTGAGCAACCCCGTCCACCGCGAAGGTGAGACTGGACGTTTTGGCGTAATCCTTTGCGGTCACGGTGACAACGCCGGACACCTCCTGCCCGTTGACAGCCGCGCCGCCGTTCAGGTTAACCTTGACCGGGCCGGGATATGTAACCTGATCGGGCTGATAGGTTCCGCCGCTGTACATGGCTGATTTCAGGTTGTTGTAAACCTGCATTCTGGGTCCTTCCGGCGAAACCTGAAGCTCAACGCTTTTTCCTCGAGCCAGATCTCCGATTCCGTTCCAGTAGAAGTAACTGAACAGCTTGTTGTTCGTTCCGCCGTTTGCTCCGGTGCGGATTTGGAAGCCACGTCCGTTGGCGCCCCATCCGTTTTGGGTGGCGCTCGTGTAAATGGGAACCGATGCCGGGATGTCGAAGGTTCTTCTGAAAAACGCGATGTCCGGCAGGGAGGTATATGACGTGTCGCTACTCAGATAATTGGTTCTGTCGCACCAGATTACCGCGCTACCATGAGCGGGAACCACACAGCCTGTGGTCGTCGTCCGGTTTGCCTGCGTAACCGGCAGGTATTTTTCATACACATCGCCGCCGGTGGACGCCGTTTGGTTGACCAGTGACCCGCCATTACGGTAATCCAGATGGTTGAAATAAACCAGATGATAATCCTGATTCAGTGTGATTGGGCTGTCTGTGGTGTTTGTGACCTCTAACCAGTCCATTAAAGCGCCGGCGCCTCCGAAGTTTTTACGGCGGTCGATGTCGGTGCTGTAAATTTCAGTCACATAAAGGCCGGGCGCGGGAGGTGTGCTCTTGTTGATGAAATATTGACCGTTGAGCTGCTCATTATAAACATAACCGGGGCTGGGGGGCTGGTTGGCTCTGCTGACGACCATGGTGGTGCCGGAATCGGGTACCCTCAAGTCTACGGAGCGACCCGAACTCAGATCCGCGTCATTGGTTTTGTTATAATGAAAATAACTGATGATGGTACCGCCGCTGTTGCGGATGGCAATGCCGCGCCCGTCATCGTTTGTACCGTTGGCCAGACCGTTCTGACCCGTGCCTTTCCACACCCGAACGGAAGCGGGAATATCCATGGCCTTGCGGAATTCGGTGAGTGTGGCGTTGGTGACATCGGTGCGGTTGAACCAGATGACGACTACCTCGCCTCCCGCGATATTCAGGTTGTCTCCGGTCGCGGTGACCGCTACGACCAGATCCTTCGGATTAGTGGTGGAGCCGCTATTGGTGGCGTAATAGGTCAGCTTGTAGTTAGTGCCGAAATTAAGGGACGCCGTGCCGCTGTTGTAGATTTCAACGAATTCCATCCGATTTGCGGTGCTACCGTAAACCGCCTCGCGGCTGATGTCATTGGTGTAGATTTCGGTAATCCACAGCCTGTTGGTTGAGCTGGTGTCGGCATTGACGGCGAATGGTGTGACGAATAGGGTCATTAAAATGCCGATCAGCGCAAGCAACGCAAGGAAAAGGACACGGGTTCTCTTCTTCGGTATCGTGTTTTTCATTTTCTTTCCTCCAAAATTCTTAATGGTTGTTCGGATTTTCTTCAATCTTCGCCACTTATCATTATAGAGCTGATATGTAAAATGAAAAAGCTTGTTTAAGTTAAGTTTTGCCATGGAAATGTTAAGTAAAATGCGCTCTTTGTATGTTTCAGGTAAGTTTTATACATGACATGTTAAGAACGTTTATATGCGATATGTTTCGGGTAAATTTTGCCGTCAGCTCTAAAAGAGAAATTTCAATTTCAATCCATGAAGCAAAATAAGAGGTAAATAAGACGAAAAAAACTTAAAAACCGCTTGCATTTGCAAGAACATTGTTTTATAATAAAAAAAACAAAATTTTTTTGGAGGTTATTTTAGTGTTCGATCAGGAATTTGTAAGCAAGCTCGGCAAGAAAAGCATCAGCGCGAATCAGGCGCTGACCCAGGAACGCGTCAGCGCCGCGTGGCACAAGGCTTCAAAAGCAAAACAGCAGGAAATCTTAACGCTGGCAAATGTACCACCCAGTACCGCTTACCGCGTCCGCTCAACCGGCATCATAACCGTGAAAATGACCATCGCTTTTGCACAAGTTTTGAATCTTGACCCTTACTATGTAATCGGCGCCGCTAATAGCGATAGAGGTTATTCCTTTGAAGCCGCGAAGAAACTGCTGAGCGAACACAAATACGGCAAAGCGGTCAAGGAGTTTGAGCGAACCCACAAAGCGGAAAAGCCCGCTGCCCCCGTGCCGCCCACAAAACCCATAGCGCCCGCAAAACCCATAGCACCCGCAACGCCCATAGCGCCCGCAACGCCCATAGCACCCACAACGTCTCAGCCCACGATAGAGGCTCCGGCAGAGAATGTACCTGAGCTTACCACAAAAGGCGCCATGCAAAAGCTTTCTGAAGATGAAGCCATTACCCTTCTCCGCGGCGCAATGATTAAGGCGAGTATGGGCAAGCCCGCTTCCATTACAAACATGACCAAAATCATGGAACTGCTTTTGGAATGCTGAAAACGGGCGGGCAATGAAAACGGTCGGATGAAGAAACACGCCCATACCCAAAATGGGTATTCACGCGGCAAACACGTACGGGTCGGCTTCCACGCCGACCCGCATGTTTCGCGTTTCGCAATACCCATATCAACATACATGAGGATGAAAACAATTGGATACCCAAACCCTGATCGAAGCCTTACGCAACCTTGTCCCCGCGGAGCTGGACTGGACATTTGCCATTTACAGTACGAGTAAAGGCCGCGATGGGCTGGAGTTGGACTGGAACCTTTGCAAAATGAAAGGCGTCGCCGGTTGGGTGGAAACGCTTCGAACCGTGCTGTTGGAGAAAACCACCGTGGAGAAAACCGTAGCGGCGTATTCCCCTTTCCTGTCCGGCAAGGAGCATATCGGCGGTGTTGCCCGGACGGATGATTTGATTAAAGAGCAGATTTCCGATATTCTTTTAAACATCAAAAACGGCCTCGTGCACGCGCCGGAGGATTTTCTTTCGGGCGTTCTTCCCAAAACGGTCGGTTTCGCTTTTTATGGGGAGAGGCAGGTTGAGGAGGGGCAACAACCCGAGCGGGTGTTGTTCATGCGCCGGGGTACCCCGTTCCTTGCCAGCGGCAAGACCCGCCTTTGCACCTCCGAAGGCGATGAAATCGTCACCTGCGACAAGCCTCTGCTGAAATTCACCCCCGCAACCGATTTCCTGCTTCTGGACGGTAACGCTTACTTCCTCTCCGTCGCCATTGAAAAGGATTTCGCGCTGGAAAACCGCCACTTCGCCATTGCCGCGAAACGTCTCTCGATGGTTGCGGACGCCGCGATTGCAAGCAACTACGAAAAGCTTGAGGAATCCGCCATGTCGGCAAAGAACGCCCGAAAATTCATCGACTTCGATGAGGAGATTCTGCAATATATCGTCCGGTTAGGGATTGTGGAACGCGAGGAGTTTCTTTCTACATACGGCGTCACCGTCGACCAATCCGGCCACATGGATACCACCGACCCGGAGCAATGCGAACTGGTCATTGATTTGCTTTGCTGCAGAAGTTGCCTTGATCCCTTGGGGCGGCTGTCCTTTGGCAACAATATTACACCGAGAGAATAACCTTCTTATCAAAACAGGACAAATCGGTCACGCTCATCAGGGCGCGCCGCCGGTTTCTTCCCTTTCAATCGGGTTAAGCAGCGCGACGGCGAGCATGACTGCGGCAAGAATGGCCGGAACCCCGCCGATTAGAAATATGATGGTATTGACCGCGGCTTCCGGTTGCGCGGAGAGTTCGGCGTTATACCCCGCCAGGCTCAGAAACGCGGTAGAGAGAAAGGTCGCGCCTGCGGTGGCAAGTTTTTGAAGAAAGTTGTCCGATGTGGGAATTACACTGTCTATACGGCGTCCGTGCTTCGCCTCAATCATATCGGCGATAACGCTGCGGTTGGTGTTAAACAGCACGAACCCCACCGCCAAGCCAAACCCTGAGCAAACGGTACTGCCGTAGACCGCGGCCAAACTGTAAGGATTGAGCAAAAACCAAAGCTTGCCCATCAGAATGATGAAAGCCGCCAGCGCCATAGCCTTTTTCCTGCCTGCCGCCCGGTCAATCAGCCCGACAAAAAAGGACGCCGCCGTGGATGAAACGAGGAACACCAGCATGATGGCAGCGGTGTATGCCGTTGAACCCAGAACATATGTCGCGAAATACGTCATGCTTTGCATCATGACGATGTTGGCTACACCGTAGCAGACCACGTAGGCCATATTCAGCCACCAGGCGCGACAGTTCATCAGCATATCCAAAACCCCGAACACGGGAATTTTACCGGTTTCCTCCGACTTTTGCCTCACTCGCTCTTTCGTGGTCGCAAAGTGAGTCATACCGCCGGCCACCGCCACGGTTCCCCTGATGGCCGCGACGATAAGAAAGCCCTTGTCCGCCCCGCTTTCCAACAAATTTCCCTCCCCGTCCAGCGCGCCGAACAGCTTCAGG
>JAISRF010000005.1 GCA_031273775.1 Oscillospiraceae bacterium | reverse complement strand
GCCATGAGCGGCGGGGTGGACAGTTCTGTGGCCGCCTGCCTTTTGCGGGAAAGCGGGGACGAGGTCGCAGGCGTCACTATGAAACTGTTCGAAAACGCTGATATTGGGCAAAAATGTCAAAGAAGTTGCTGCTCCCTCAAGGATGCGGACGACGCACGTGCCGTGGCGGCAAAGCTAAACATTCCGTTTTATATTTTCAATTACTCGGACGAATTTCGCCGCCAGGTCATGGCTCGGTTTGTTCTGGCGTACCGGCGGGGTCTGACCCCAAACCCCTGCATAGACTGCAACAGGTTTTTGAAGTTTGATCTCCTGCACCGCCGCGCGAAGGGGCTGGGCTTTGATAAAATCGCCACCGGGCACTATGCGCGGATTGAACAGGATACAGTCTCCGGACGCAACATGCTGTTAAAAGCCGCCGACCCCGCTAAAGACCAAAGCTATGTGCTTTATTGCCTTACGCAGGAACAGCTGGCCGATACACTTTTCCCGCTGGGAGAATTGACCAAACAGGAAGTCCGCGAAATAGCGGAAATGCGCGGTCTGATCAACGCAAAAAAACGCGACAGTCAGGATATTTGTTTTGTACCTGACGGTGATTACGCTGCGTTTATAGAGCAATACACCGGCGAAACCTTTCCGGAGGGCGATTTTGTCGGAAGCTCCGGCGAAATTTTGGGACGTCACCGTGGAATTATCCGCTACACCATCGGCCAGCGCAAAGGGTTGGGGCTTGCCGTAAAGGCACCGCTGTATGTCCTCGAAAAGCGCGCGCGGGACAATACCGTGGCGCTCGGGTTTTATGACGAGCTGTTTTCCCGGCGTGTAGCCGTGGAGGATTTTAACTTTGTCGCGGCGGCGGATTTTAAAACACCCTGCCGGGTCAAGGCAAAAATCCGGTATCGGCACGCCGAACAGCCCGCGATAGCGGAGCAAACCGGAGAAAGCACGGTTTTATTGGAATTCGATGAACCCCAACGCGCGGTTTCGCCCGGTCAGGCGGCGGTGGTGTATGACGGGGACGCGGTGCTGGGCGGGGGAACGATTTGTTAATTCGGAAGCGAAATTCGGTTTTTTTCAGAGGAGGTCGTCCCGGTCGTCTTTCGTTAATCATCATATTGACATTTAAAAAGGGGATAAATTGCAAATGGAAAACAAGAGGTTTGAACTGAACAAAAATTTGGCGCAAATGTTAAAGGGCGGCGTCATTATGGATGTCACTTCGCCGGAGCAAGCGGCTGTCGCGCAGGAAGCGGGGGCTTGCGCCGTTATGGCGCTGGAACGGATTCCGGCGGATATCCGCGCAGCAGGCGGCGTCTCCCGCATGAGCGACCCAAAAATGATTAAAGAGATTCAGGCGGCGGTTTCCATTCCGGTGATGGCAAAATGTCGAATAGGGCATTTTGCCGAAGCACAGGTTTTACAGGCGATTGAGATTGATTACATTGACGAAAGCGAAGTGCTTTCGCCTGCCGATGATCGGTATCACATTGACAAAACGGCCTTCGAAGTACCCTTTGTCTGCGGCGCGAAGGATTTGGGCGAAGCGCTCCGACGCATTAACGAGGGAGCGTCTATGATTCGCACCAAGGGCGAGCCGGGCACAGGCGACATTGTGCAGGCCGTGCGGCACATGCGCATGATGATGGCTGAAATTCGCCGGGTTACCTCCGTTTCGGAGGACGAGCTTTACGACGCGGCAAAGTTGCTGGCCGTGCCGTATGAGCTGGTTTGGGAGGTTCACAACACCGGGCGACTGCCCGTGGTGAATTTTGCGGCGGGCGGCGTAGCTACCCCTGCGGACGCCGCGCTGATGATGCAGTTGGGCGCGGAAGGCGTGTTTGTGGGGAGCGGTATTTTCAAATCCGGCAATCCCGCCAAGCGCGCTGCCGCCATTGTTAAAGCGGTTACAAACTTCACCGACGCCAAACTGATTGCGGCTCTTTCTGAAGATTTAGGCGAGGCAATGGTAGGCATTAACGAGCAGGAAATTGAACTTTTAATGGCGGAACGGGGCAAATAATTGAAAATTGCGGTGTTGGCACTCCAAGGTGCGTTTATTGAGCATGAGCGGATGTTAGCGCGGCTGGGAATTTCAAGCTTTGAAATCCGCCGGCGGCAGGATCTGGAGGAATCGTTTGACGGTCTGATTATCCCCGGCGGGGAAAGCACCGTGATGGGTAAGTTGCTGCGCGAACTCTGTTTGTTCGAGCCGATCCGCGCGAAAATCCTGGCCGGTTTGCCGGTATTCGGCACTTGCGCCGGCCTGATTTTGCTGGCTCGGCGGGTTGCCAACGACGAGCGTTTGAATTTTGCCGTCATGGACATTACCGCGCGCCGAAACGCCTACGGCCGCCAACTTGGAAGCTTTAACACAAGAGCCGATTTCGCTGGGCTGAGGGAAATTCCCATGGTATTCATCCGTGCGCCGTATATTGAATCAGCCGGGGAAAAGGCGCAGGTGCTGGCAGAAGTTCAAGGGCGCATTGTAGCGGCTCGGCAGAACAATTTGCTGGTAACCGCCTTTCATCCCGAGCTGTCGGACGATTTCACCGTACACCAATATTTTTCGGATATGGTGGCGGGCGGGCTTTGCCCGCGGGTTGAGGGTTTAGAATGAAGAGTGATGGTAACGGCTTTCAGTTGGCGGATATTTCAGGAAAAACAGCCGGAAAATTCCGCAGCCAGCCTGTTTTTCCTCAAAACGGCGACGCGCTTTCTTTTAGGGTTTTTTGTGCGTCAAATAAACTCATGTTTGCCGTACTCGGCGGCTTTACCATGCTTGCCTACGGGTTCAAAATGTTCAATTATGCCCCGTTTATAGACACAGGCGCGTTCATTAACAACCCGGATATTTATGATGGCTGGTTCGGCATTAACCGCTACGGCGCTGTGTTTACCAAGTGGGTGTTCGGCCTTTTGCGACCGGAGCCCGCCTCTGTTTATATGGTTTCGGCGGGTATGCTTCTTGTGGGCGGCGCGGTGTGGAACTGGCTTTTTTGCCGTCTGCGCCGCGGGGAAAGAACGCCGTTTTGGCAGAATTGGATTTTCCCCTGCCTGTTCGTCACAGCGCCTTGCTTATTTGAAATTCTGCATTTTGAATGCCTGACCTTTGAAATCGCTTTCGGGTTGTTGCTGCTCGGTTTTGCGTTGACGCTTTTGTCCGGCTGGGTGACGGATGGCGGTTCGAACCTCCGACCGGGGTTGGCCGTTTTGCTGTTTGTGTGGATATTTTCGATTTATCAAGCGTTTGTCCCGCTGGCTTTTGCTGGGATTTTGGCGTGTTTTATATTGATTTGCCGCTTTCTGGGGGAGAGGGAGAATCAAACGCCAAAAGGATTGGCGGTTCAAATACTTTTGAGGTTCGCTGCGCCTTATATGATGGGGTTCCTCATATATAACTTGGCAGGTTGGCTCGTTCGCCTGATATTGCGTATCCCTGCCGGAGGCTACACGGACAGCATGGTCATGTGGAAAGTGCGCCCGTTTATTGCCTGTGTGCTTTCGGTAGGAAAATATATTTTGGACGTTTTAACCGGCCAAGGCTCGCTCTATAATATGATTTTCCCGCTTTCCGTTTTGTGCCTGCTTGCCTTTGCGCTGAAAAAGAGCCTTAAAGGAAACAAAACCGCATATTGCCCGTGGATCTGGTTGGCTGTGCTTGCCTTGTGCGCGTCTCCGTTTTTGCTGCCGTTTTTGCTCGGCGGAGCGCTGATGGCACGGGCTCAGCTTACCCTGCCGTTTGTGGCGGCGTTCGGTTTTTACCTGTTTGCGGCAGAGGTTACCACGTTTTTCAAAAAGCAATACGCGCCCGCGGTTTTACTTGCCGTATGCATGTTTTTGTCATTCCGGCAGGGCACGGTTGTGTCACGGCTGGCTTATACCGACGACATGGTTTACCAGCAGGAGGTCATGCTTACCACCCAGATTACCAATCGGATTGGCGAATTGGGGTTGGGGCAGATTCCCTCGGAGCCGGTCGTGACCGTGGGAACCATAACCCCGATTCTCACCCGCTCCATGGTGACCGGAGATACCACGCCGGGCAGTCATTATGAATGGGACTGGCAGTCGGAGGGCGGAACCGCCGGACGCGTGCGTGAGCTTTGGGGAATGCAGGGGATCTTTTACACCACGCCCGGTACGGAGCAAATCCGCAGGTCGGCGGTTCTTGCCGCCGGGTTGCCCGTGTGGCCGGCTGATGGTTCCGTGGCGCTGATTGAAGGAATCATTATCGTGAATCTTGGAGAGCAGTGAGGGCGGGCTTTGCCCGCAAGGTTGAGAGTTGAGAAATTGAGGGATCGATAAGTGTCTGTGGGTTCAAATGAAAAATATCAAAAACTCCTTGCCGGTTTAAGGTCAGCGGGGAGTTTGGCGGTCGCGTTTTCCGGCGGGGTGGATTCCTCGTTTTTGCTTTATGCCGCGCGTGAGGCGCTCAGCGGGAATCTGATTGCCGTGACGGCCCGTTCGCTCAGTTACCCGAAACGGGAGATTGACGCGGCGGCGCAACTGGCGCAAAAGCTCGGTGTAAAGCACATATTTGTGGATTCGGAAGAGTTGGAAATTGAGGGTTTCTCACAAAATCCAGCCAATCGCTGTTACCTCTGTAAAAGCGAACTGTTTCAAAAAATTCTGGCGGCATCGGCACGGCACGGTATTGCCTGCGTGGCCGAAGGCACCAATGCGGACGATGATGGCGATTATCGCCCCGGTCTGCGGGCGGTCAAGGAACTCGGCATATTAAGCCCGCTGGCGAACGCGGGGTTTACAAAAGCGGAAATCCGGGCGCTTTCAAAGGAATTCGGACTCCCCACATGGAACCGGCAGAATTTCGCTTGCCTTGCCTCGCGCTTTCCCTACGGCGAAACCATTACCCCCGAACGTCTGAAAATGCTTGACAAAGCCGAGCAATTTTTACTCAACTTGGGATTTAATCAGCTTCGCGTTCGTTTTCACGGTAATCTGGCGCGTATTGAAACCGATGAAGCGGGTTTTGCGCTGTTTGCGGACAAAACGCTCCGGGAGCAGGTTCACGGGTACCTTCGGGCGCTTGGCTTTACGTATATTTCTCTCGATTTGCAGGGCTATCGGATGGGAAGCATGAACGCAACCCTAAACCGGGTAACAGCTGAGGTTGCTGGAGCGACCGTCCAGATTAACAAATAGTCCCCGGTTGCCTGGGTTAACAATTGATTATAACCCCCTTCCGCTGATGTATACGCACCGGCGGAAGGGGGTGTTTTTTGAAAAAGGCTTAGGCTTCTTTCCGGACTAAATCACGCCGTTTCGTGATAGGGATTGGGGCTTTGGCAGCGCGTGGGTCCCGACCAGTTGTATGGGGAGGGACGTCCACAGCGATCGCCGCGGCAGCCGCAGTGATCACGCATGGCAATCTTTGCCGGAGCGGCGGGCTGTTT
>JAISRF010000252.1 GCA_031273775.1 Oscillospiraceae bacterium | reverse complement strand
ACCCCAAAATCGGTGGCGGCTTCAATCTCCATTTCCATCACATAGGGGTCGGCTTCGTTAACATAACCCCACAGAGGTTTCCGCGGCCATGAATGCCCCTCAAACTTTTTTACGGCATTCTTAACACTTTGCCATTCTCCAATGCCTTCCGGCCAGAAAATGCGGCTGCGTTGGTCGTTCGGGGTATATGCCGGCCACACATACGCGGCAATATCATATTTTGCGTTCATTAATTTTCCCCATACAGTGTTTAGTTTTTTGTGTTTTAAAATTCGCGGCTTATTTGTCTTAATTCGCGAAAATTTGAATTTCAGAAATTCTTTTTGTTGTTTCCATTCCTCCGGGGTTGTTCATTAAAATCAGCTTCACATATCTGTATTTGCCGCTCAGCTTTTCCGATATGACCATTTGACTTTCCTCAAAATATTTGTTATAGCCGCGCACTCCGAAATTATCGGTTGCGTTTGTTATAATCGTCCAGTCAGATAAATTGTCAGAAGCGGCAATGCGAATGCCGGGTATGAAAGTGAAATTTTTGGCATCCGGATATATGAGCATATGGCTTATATCAACAGGGCTCCCCATATCAAAAATGAAAGTTTGCGTACCTGTGCTTGGATTTATGTTAACGTTTGTTTCAAAGGTTGTCCACACTGTGTCAAAGTCGTCATCAAACAAATAACTGTTCAAGTCGGTCATTTTGCCTGTTTCGTCATAACTGACACCCTGAACACAGTCGATTGATTTGGGTTTTACAATGCTGCCGGAAACTTCTCCTGACAAATCTGTATATGGCTGTTCGTTTTGTACGCCGCTCCAATCAAGCTTATCGCTGCTCAAAAGATAAACCCAGTCTTCGGAATTTGGTTTGTCCGGTATTTGATAAATACCATCCGAGCTGCTTATGTTTTTTTGTATATCTAAAAATTTGCCCGTTCGAGGGTTATACCACGCGGCGGTGTATTTTTGGTTAATATTCAGTGTTTTCAACTGACAGAAACTTTCTGTGCGGCCGGTATTACTCAGGTATACAACATGGGTTCCGCTGTCGTCAGATTTACTGTAGCTTAATCTATCTGTTGCTTCTATATCTGAATAAGCTTCATTGTCAAAGCAGGGGGATAAATTGTGGAAATTGACAAATTCGTAAAATCTGCGCAGATATGTCATTTCATATGAGCCGGGTTTATTCAAGCCCATATACCAGGGTTCCTGATTATAAACGGCGTTTTGCCAGCCGGTGTTGCCTGCTGTTGAATAACAATTTGCCCAAATACCCTCCGCGCCATAAGTGTACCCCGCAGAACCGTGCTGCACTGCAACCCAGGCGGCAGCCCGGGCGTTTTCATAAGGGATTTTGCCCAAATCTTCATAGTTGTGCTCAGTTTCAACAAAGGGTGTAATCTTTTCTTTATCGTAGTACGATTTGTAAAAGTGTCTTCTTACGGCAATACCACTATCCACCAAGTCTGTCAGCGATGTGGTATGTCCGCTTTGCAGTGGAAAAAAAGTGTTCCAGTCTGTGCTGTCCAACTGCTTTGCGTAATCAAAGGGCGCTTCGTCAGTATATGCAAAGGGTACGCCGTGGGCGCCCTGCGGATGATTGTAAGCATCAACTTTGTGGGTAACCTCCGCTGTTTTAACCCAAACGGGAAAAATCTCGACGTTCATGTCAATTTCCTGAGCGGTAATCCAAATGATATTGTAGCTTGCGTATCTCGCGCTTAAATATTCAACAGCCAAAAGCAAATCCTCTTCCGGCATATTGTCGATGGTTATTCCGTGAACTCCCATACCCAGAGCAATCGCAAAGCCTTTTTCAGATAAATATTCAAACATATAGTCAATTTTATCTGTAAAGGTTTTGGTGTTTATAACCTTGCCGACTTGCCCTTCCTCCCATAGCTTAGGCTCGCCATTTTGTGAGTTGCCGCCGCCGTCTGTCTGTGAAGTATCAAAGTATGTTTGATAAACATTGAAGCCTTTTTCAGCCCTGTTGTCCACTTCGTGCTTAAACTGGTTGTTACAGTTGCAGCCGGGGTAATTGCATTTGGAAATCGAAACGTAATTGGGAGCCTGCCAGTTTGTGTCGCCCAGCCAGAAAAAAGGCGTACCGTCAGCGTATGTAAAGTAGCGGTTATTGTCACTTTGTTTAATGAAGCCGTGTTTATCCAAATCGGTTGAACCCCGGTTTTTGTACGCGACAAGCTCGCCGCTTTCACCCTGCAAACCACTGTCCTCCGGGTTGGAGCATTCCGTAACATATGTCCATTTTCCTGATTTTGTGGGAGAAAAACGAACCCGCCATTCGCTGCTGCCGTTCCAAAAACCTTGCAGCTTTAAGCTTGTGCCGTCCGCGTGGGTGAAAGTGGCCCACAGCTTAACGTCGGTATATGGGTTTTCATATTCAGCGCTGCTTTGTAAAATAATGTCCTTTCGTTTCCACACAGCAACATCGCCCTTTGTGGATTCAAAATCGCAAGCCGGCAAACAGCCTAAACTTAAAACAACAAGTATAATACAAAATATTAGAATTGCACTGCGTTTCATGCTTTATCCCCTCTGACGCGCTCTGCGGAGTGTATGTTGAATTCCGAAGTTAATCCAGACTGTCCTCGTTGTCGTCGTAGAATACTTTTTCCAGTGCCGCCACCGCCTCAACATTCGCGGCGATAAACGCCCGGATATTTTGATCCGTCACCCCGCTGCCCATCGCATCGGTTGTCATCTCTACACCGTTGTTCCATTCGATTTCCTGCTGACCGTGAGCGGTCAAATAACGGTTCACGGCGACCCGACGCTCAATCAGCGCAGCCGCAATAAACCGGGCAATCCCGTTGACAGAGCGGGTACTCACGCCGTTTTTGATTCCGGTTGCGTAACCGTTTTTCAGAAAAGTGAGCGCGTAAACGCCGGCGCCGGGCTTTGAACCCTCGGGCTGGCGTTCTGTGTTTTCGGAATATTTGCAAACCGATTCGCCGATCCACCGACCGTTTTGGTCAATTTTCCGGTATACCGCGTAGGAGCGGGCGGAAATCCGCACCCCGCAGAGGTTCGCGCCGGGCAAACCGTTCAGGTTGGCGTAAAACCCGTCATATGACGGGTTAAAACCGGCGATATTCGGGCCGGCGGAGAGAGAAACCCCGGCCGTCACCGAATTAGCCATATTTTTTTCAATGGAGACATCTGCGGCGGACAGCTTTTGAGTGGGAACAAATACTGTTCCGTATTCAAGCAGGGCGCAACCAGCCGGAGTAGGAGAAAGCTCTGTGTAAAACCGGAGCGCCTGAGAATCCTTGTCCGCGGTGGTTTTGATGGTGGCGTATTTGATTTGCGGGGCACCGGGTAACGTGTCCGGATTTGACGCAAACCGCTCGTTCAGCCAGTTAATCATTGATTGCGCTGTGGAAGAGGTGTCGTAATAGTCGGCATCTCCGTGATTGCCCAGCGCGGGAAAATAAGTTTCAAGGAGAGACGGATCCATCACGGTTTTAAGTTTATTGTAAAGAGTCTGGCTTAACGCAAACTGAACCGTTTCGTCGTTTTGCGAATGGGCAATATACATCGGCACTGTGTTACCGTTCACGTGGGTTATCGGGCTGGCGTCAAGCGCCGCCGCATTGGTATAACCATTGCCCAGCAGCGTAGTCACGGGTGGACGGTTCAAGCCCGCTAACCCGCTCAAACTGGGGGGTTGGTTCCACGCGGTCAAGTCAGAAATGCCCTGGTAAGAAATGACCGCCTGCACGTCGCCGGAATAGCCAGCGTTGCCCATATCTAAATCCTCAAAGCGCTCAATACCGTTGCTGACGCCCATAAACTGCGCCAGATGACCGCCCGCCGAGCTGCCCCACACCGCGATTTTTTCGGGGTCAAGATGATATGCCGCCGCGTTCGCGCGCAAAAACCGAACCGCCGCCTTGCAGTCGAAAATCTGCGCCGGCCACGGCGCCTGCTGCGCAAAACGGTAATCGATACTGACAAAGGCGTATCCAGCCCCAAGCAAAGCCTGCTGGGTGACGGGGTTTTTTATTCCATCGGGGTTGCTGCCGGAAGCGTCGGACTTGTTGCCAAACACCCACGCGCCGCCGTGTATGTAAATGACGACCGGAAAGGGTCCTTCTCCTTCAGGAAGCTTAATGTCCAGCATTTGGTTCGTGGTTGCGCTTCCCGTCACATAAGAGACATCTGTATAAACCGGACCCGCCGCCAGCGCCGATTGCGGAGAAATCAACCCGGCCGCGCCGCATAACAGAGAGAGAATCAAAAGCAGAGAAATTTTGCGTTTCATAAGTTGCACAACCTTGTTATTATTTCAATTTAAACGCCCTCTTCACTGGACAAATTGTCCCAACCATCGCCGCCACCCCCGGGAATAGTTGCACCCGGCTCAGACCCGTCTCCGGCAAAGCAGTATTTGGATTGGAATTCGTAAAGGGTCAGCCCCGGGGTTTGATAATCTTTTTTCATGGTGATTTAACTCCTACCTCTCATTAATTCTCAATTCTTAATTGCGCTCCGCTTTTACCCGCGATTTTCTTCGGAAAGCTGTGTCCTCTGCCGCGCTTCTACAAAATATCCTCATTGTCTCCGTATGGGAGGTGTTCAAGTGCCTCCACAGCATTCACGTTCGCGGCAATGAATTCCCTGATATCGGTATCCTCCACAGCGCTACTTATTGCGTCGGTCACGCTCGTAATGCCGCTAACCCAGTTAATCTCCGGTTTGCCGACAGAGGCCAGATAACGGTTTATGTCGGTTTGGTTCGCGATCACCGCCTGGGCGATAAACCGCGCGATTCCGTTGATGGAGCGAGTGGCGACGCCGTCCTTCACGCCCACCGCGTAGCCGCTTTTCAGGTAAGAGACCGCGTTTTTCCCTGTCCCCTCCGCCGACCCTTCGGGCTGGGCTTCGTTGTTGACGGAATATTTGATGATGGGATCCCCCGTCAGCTCGCCGCCGTCAACGGCTTTGTAAATCGCGTAGGAGCGGGCGGAAATCCGCACCCCGCAGAGGTTCGCGCCGGGCAGACCGTTCAGGCTGGAATAAAACCCGTTATACGCCGGATTTCCCGAAACCGTCACCATCGCCGTCACCGAATTCGCCATGTTTTTTTCAATGGGCGTGTCGGCTGCGCTCAGTTTTTGTGTGGGAATAAACACGGTGCCGTACTCAATCAGAGCGTAGCCCGCCGGGGTGGGGGCAAGCGCGGTGTAAAACCGGAGGGCTTGGGAATTTGCGTCCGCGGTGGTTTTGATGGTGGCGTATTTGATTTGCGGGGGAGCCGGCTCCGCGGCAATATCTTCCGCCGCGAAATTCGCGTAAAGAGTCAGTGCCGCGTTCTGGGTGTAAACGCTTCCCGGAGCGTAAAAGGTTCCGCTTCCGTTGGCGGCGGTGTACCAGCCGACAAACACTTTTCCATGCGGCGGCGTCGGGATAACGGCGGACAGCGTGAGATCAATATTCTCGGTTTTAACCTGCGCTTCGGGTGCGCCGGTTCCTCCGTTGGCGATATAAGTGACGGCATATGTGGAAAGATTTTTCTGCCAGACCGCGTACAGTGTCACCTCGCCGTTAACAGGAGCAGGCGGATTTGACCAGGTTGAGCCTTCCGCGTACTCGGCGGTTGCGGACGCCTGGGAGGTTGACCAGCCAAGGAATTTGTACCCGGGGTTGATGAAAGAATTGGCTTTAAGCGCGTATGGGTTGCTGTCAAGCAGGCCGTCGTCCGAAAGCATGGTTCCGGTTCCGCCGTTGGCGTTGTAATTGACCTTGTATCCCCAGCGCGCGTAGAGATTAACATCGGCGGTGCCCGACCCGCTGTAGGTGATGAAACCGTGGCTGTCCGGCGCGAAATCAATTTGCGCGGAATTGCTCCCTGTGCCGTTGGTGTAGCCTTTGAAGACATAACCCGAGCGGTTCGGAACGGGCAGGGAAATGTTTGTGCCGTATGAATTGACTACATAATACCGCCCGTTTCCGAGGGAATATGTGTTTTCCACAGGGGCGTCATTTTGCGCCGTGCCCTCTGCCATATATTCAAAGGAAAACGCTCTTCCCGCGTCATAGGCGTGGGCGTATTTGTTGATGGTATTCAGACCCGAAACCGAAGCCGCGGTGTTGGGGTTCAGAATGACGCGGTTCGCCTCTCTCACCTCACTCTCCAAAAAGCTGTAATCCG
>JAISRF010000088.1 GCA_031273775.1 Oscillospiraceae bacterium | reverse complement strand
TTCCGTTAGGGCTGTTTTTGGGGTGGAATGTACGCATCGGCGCGGCGGCGGGCTACATAGCTAAGTTTTTAGGCTCTATCTCCCCTATTGTATACATTCCCTACGCCATTGTTCTGCTCCCGACCTTTCGCGCGGCGTCGGTTTTTGTCATCGTGATCGCTTCCTTTTGGCCTATACTTGCCGGCACCATGAGCGGTGTTCTGAATGTGGAAAAACGCATCATCGACTCGGCGAAAACCCTGTGCGTAGGCCGCTTTACCATGCTGTTCCGCATCATATTACCCGCTTCTCTTCCGCAGATTTTTATCGGTTGCAATCAGGGATTGTCCATATCCTTTATCCTATTGGTATCAGCTGAAATGATCGGCGCGAGAAGCGGACTCGGCTACTTTGTCAACAACTATGCCAATTTCGGCAATTATACAACCGCGTTGGCGGGCGTCATCACCATCGGAATTGTAGTTACCGTGATTACGTTTCTCTTTAATCTTTTGCAACGGTTTTTACTCCGATGGAAGCAAGCTTGAAAGGATTGATTTTATGATTCAGGAGGTACGGTTATATGCCTAAAGGTAAATTTTGGAATGAAGAATTAGAGACGCTTTCCCGCGAGAAGCTGGAAGAATTGCAGCTGGGCAGCTTGCGGGAGGAGCTGGCGCACGCTTACGCGAACAGCCCCTACTACAAACGCGTGTGGGATGAGGCGGGCGTTCGTCCCGGTGACGTGAAAACCCTTGCGGATCTGGCAAAATTGCCGTTTATCGACAAGAAAACACAGCGGGATACCCAGGGAGTCGGTTCCTTTTTAGGCGAACTGGCCGCCGTGCCGGAGGAAGAGGTCGTTTTCGTCAGCACCTCCAGCGGCAGTACCGGCGTTCCCACTCTTTCACCTTTTACGGCGCAGGATTTCGATGAGTTTCAGGAAACGGAAGCGCGTTGGTTCTGGCAGGCGGGCGTTCGCCCCAATGACCGCTATGTTCACGCCTTGAACTTTGCCTTATATGTGGGCGGCCCGGACGTCATCGGGGCGCAGAGAACCGGTGCGCTTTGCATATGGGTGGGCGCGATTCCGTCCGAACGGTTACTGTTCGTGCTGAAAACCTATCAGCCCACCGCGATTTGGACCAGCCCGTCCTACATAATCGCGCTGGGCGAAAAGGCGCTGCAAAACGGCATCGACCCGAAGAAAGACCTGTCCATCAATAAAATATTCGTAGCGGGCGAAATGGGCGGTTCCATTGACGCGACTCGCAAGGCGATTACCGATATCTGGGGAGCCGAGCTTTTCGATTTCTACGGACTGTCCGACATTTTCGGAGCCTGCGCCGCCCAATGCGAATATCATGACGGTTTGCATATTGCCGAGGATCACATCTATGTGGAGACCATCGATTTGAACACCGGTGAGTTGCTGCCCGCCGGAGAGCGCGGCGAGCTGGTATTCACCACCCTGCGCAAAAAGGCCCGTCCCATCATCCGCTTCCGCACAGGCGACATTGGACGGATTGACCTGACGCCTTGCAAATGCGGGCGCACACACGGGCGTATTTATGTAGACGGGCGCAAGGACGATATGTTCATCGTGTCGGCGGTCAACGTCTATCCCTCCGACATTGAATATGTCATCCGCGCTCTGCCGGACATTTCCAACGAATATACCATCCGCGTTTATGAGGAGAGTTTCACCTGCAAATATGAGGTGAACGTGGAAAATGTTTCAGATAAAACAGACGCGGAAATCCGCGAACTTACCGTAAACGCGCTGAAAGCCCGTATCGGCGTCAAGCCCGCGATACTGAACGTTCACCCAAACGGCACGTTAGAGCGCAGTACCCATAAAGCCAAACGCGTGATTGACCAACGCACCGAAACGGTCGCTAAATCGTTGGGAGAAGGTATATGAGGGAGCTTTCAAAGCGCACCGCCGGTTTTACCGACAGTGTAATCCGGCGAATGACGCGCATATCGGGACAATACGGCGCGGTCAATCTCTCACAGGGATTTCCGGATTTTGACCCGCCGAAGGAGTTGCTTGACCGGTTATCGGAGGTTTCTGCGCTTCCGCATCAATACAGTATCACATGGGGGGCGCAAAATTTCCGGGAGGCGTTAGCTGAAAAACAGTCGAAGCTAATGTGATTTTCCATTGACCCGAACAAAGAAATCGTCGTCACCTGCGGCAGTACCGAAGCGATGATGGCGGCCATGCTGACGGTTTGCAATCCGGGCGACAAGGTGGCGGTTTTCTCACCCTTTTACGAGAACTACGGCGCCGACGCGATCTTAAGCGGAGCGCAGCCGATTTATGTCCCGCTCCGCCCTCCCGAGTTTGACTTTGACCCCAACGAGCTGGAAGCCGCTTTCAAGCAGGGCGCGAAGGCGTTGATTTTGTGCAACCCGTCCAATCCCACCGGGAAGGTGTTTGCACATGACGAGTTGACCGTGATCGCGGATCTGGCGAAAAAATATGACGCTTATGTCATCACCGACGAGGTGTATGAGCATATCATCTACGCGCCGCATAACCACACCTACATCGCCTCCCTGCCCGGGATGCGGGAGCGCGTGATTTCCTGTTCATCCCTTTCCAAAACCTATTCCGTCACCGGCTGGCGGCTGGGGTATATCATCGCGCCGCCGGAAATCATTGACGTAGCGCGAAAGGTACACGACTTCCTGACGGTGGGCGCGGCTGCACCGTTGCAAGAAGCGGCGGTTGTGGGGTTGCGGTTTCCACAAAGCTATTACGACGAACTTCAAAAAATCTATACCGCAAAACGTGATTTGTTTTTGAATGGTCTGCGGCAGATAGGATTGCCTTTCACCGAGCCGCAAGGGATTCGAAAATTACTCACGTTGTAGATGTTAGTAGCTTATTGGCGTAAAA
>JAISRF010000042.1 GCA_031273775.1 Oscillospiraceae bacterium | reverse complement strand
ATCGGCGAAGTAAATCTCGCCGCGAATGACTTCAAATGGCATAATTGAACCTCCTTGTCGGTTTCGTATGTAGACCTGACGGTCGGGCTTTGGGAAGATGGGAGGCTCATTAGAAACCTCATTTTCTTTGCCCGACCGCTTCGGTCTTATCTGAAAAGCACTCATATTTGTTCTCAACAGCCCTGAGCGATAAAGGGAGTCGTCAAACGGCGGCTGGTTAAGCCGCTCCACGGGAGTTCCACCCCTCCGCATTCTGATGCCGAGCCGCCCCCATTGCCTGCGACGGCTCATCGGCGGAAAAACCGACTTCAACGCTCGGACTGTGGCTGGGCGGGAGTATCTTTGACCCTTTTTCCGGTCATCGCCTTGCCGGGAACTATCCGGCATCTCCGCACAGGCGTTTGTCGCTCTCTCTTGCGAGGTCACGGCGCGTCTTGCGGCGAGCTAACGAAAAAAGGAACGTGTTTGACAAATGGCTATTTAATTTGTAAGGCTTGCGCCCGTGAGCGGTTTCCAACCCTCTCACTACTCCTTGCACAGTCAAATCGAAATCGTTAACCAAAAACTTTTAGAAAATATGATTTTTGAGTTTCGCAAGGATTTTATTAAGCCGCTTGAATACCGCCACTTTGCTCATTCCAAGCAGTTCGCCTATCTCTGACAGGCTTTTTTCCTCACGATAAATCTTGTCAAGAAGCCATAGCTCGTTGACGGACAATGTGCTTTTAGCAGCGGCAAGCGATTCCAGCAAAATCTCGTGTATGCTTGAATCTTCCACATCACAGTCAGGGTCGGGCAAAAGTTCCTCGCCGTAACACCCATCCTCGGTTTCCATCTGGTGGTAGGAAACCAGCGTGTATCCGGGGTCTGAATCCCGCAGATGCTGTGTGTGACGTTTTTCCTTGCGCCAATCCTTGTAGACTTCCTCTGTGGCTTCCATAACGATTGCGCCATCGCTGCCGTCCTCATTGGTACTCCACAGCTTGATGAAGTATCTGCCACTGTTCGCCGGGTCTTTAACCAGAGTGAGGAATTTTGCGCGGGAGAGATTCTGCCACTCGACATTCACACCGTTGCAGTTGGGGTCTTTCCAGACCAAATAAGTTGTTTTCATTGTAATTTCCTCCGTAAATTTGAATTTTTGAATGCGGAATCAAAAATCCAAACTCGGAGGGGAACGGCAGCGCAGTCGCCGCCAATAATAAAAAAAGGTTGCTGTTTTCATGAAACTCCTTTCAGAAGTTCCGGCAAACAGCAACCTTATATCGTGCATAATGGAAAACCATTCGGCTTTGCCAAATACTTTTCCATACAAAAAAGCCCGGCAAAAACAGCAACACAAAAGTTGCCGTTTGCCGGACTTGCAGGCAGAATAACCTTTCGGTTATTGCAGACTCGGTATGGGTGATTTCTGGAATCACCAATTTGAAAAGATACCTGCCCGCTTGCGCCAAGTATGCGAACTAACGGATGCCCCTATCCACTGCCTCCACACTCGTTGTCAATGCGTCTTTGGCTGATTCAGCCGACTTTTCCAGACGCGGTTTTCAGATTCCGTGACGGTGCAGTTTAACCGCCATTGCTGGCGATGGGCGATATTATTCAGTTTTGAGAAATCGCTATATTATTGCGTCAATAAAATCATCCCGACCTCGTTTCCGCAGTTTTGGCATATCGGATAGACCTGACAGCGCACTCGGTTTCGCGCCGGATAGCGGTATAACTCCACTTTTGCGTCCTTGTCAATATCCGTAAACGGTTTTGAGCAATGCGGGCAGTTTATGACCTTTCGCTCATGAAGCACGCGCAGTTCAGGCTTTCCGCAACGGCGATATGCCACACGCGCCATCATAATGCCCGGAGCGTGTCCGTAGAATACAAAACAGTATTTCATTTCTTCTGTTTCGGTTACAATCTGATTCATAGTGAACCCTCTGTTTTTGTTGATTTTGTTCGTTTTATCACGAGCATAAAGGTAAAAAAGGGGTGGTTTTATCGGCAGTGCCGCGGCCACCCTTTGTCCACAATTGCAGTCAGCTTTTCCAGCCGGATTAAGGCCGCGCGTTTGGAAACATTGAAAATATTTGCGGTGTATTCGGGCAACTGCACGGCATAGCAATCATCTAAAACGCTTGTCCCGCGGACAATGCGGCGGGGCTTGTCATAATAAAATTTGAAAAAGTCACGGTAAACCTCCCGCAGCGCGGGGCGGGGCATGAGGACTGCCGCCGCCAGAAAATCGGCTTGCCGCTCCATACGGTCAATGTCGGTCTTTTCTTTTTTTGAGCGGCTGTAATCATACCGCCCCTCTTTGGCGGCGAGATATTGGTTTTCATAGATTCCCGCAGGACCAAAGGCGTTCTCTGTTGAAAAGGCTTTGCGGTGCAGCAGCCAATGGCCGGCTCCTTCGTGAACCATTGTAAAGCGCAAACGGGGAAGATTCCGTTTAGCGCTGAGAGAGGTGTCGATTACAATCGTTCCCTCTCTGACGGGCAACGATTCCGGCATCCCTGTTTGTTCGTTGGCAACATCAATGCACCCGTCATTA
Organism: Oscillospiraceae bacterium; assembly: GCA_031273775.1. Classification (GTDB taxonomy): domain Bacteria; phylum Bacillota; class Clostridia; order Oscillospirales; family Acutalibacteraceae; genus JAISRF01. Next base: position 4,529 of record JAISRF010000042.1, on the reverse strand, counting down.
AAAGCAGTCATGCCGAGAACCTTACGGTCATAACAAATGCGGTGATACTCCACGGATAATCCGATATAAAACTCAATCAGCCTGTCAACATCCAACTGACCGGGCTTGCGCAAACGCTCCGGCGCAAAATCGGCGACCAGCTTTTCAGCGTAATCTTCAAGCACGTCATAAGTGAGGTACGGCACCCCGGAGAATGTATAGCTTGTTTGCAGTTCCAGCATTGTTTTACTCCTTCCTTTCAAGGTCACTTATAAATTTATGCCAGTCCTCATCGCTGGCTTTTTCTTTCGCCACACGGAGGGCGAAGCGCACCACTTGATTTTCGTTGATATATTCCGGCAAATCGGGCGGGGCGGCAGACCGCGCTTTTCCGGCAAAGTCATAAAAGGTTTGCCGGTCGGCTTCCGACAAGCGCAGCACTTCGATTATTTTTTCAAGGATTTTCTTTTCGGGCGGGTAGTTCCTGTTTGATTCAATATCGCAATACGAGCCTACCGCTATTCCCACCAATTCAGCCATAAGCCGCACTGTGATTTCCCGCTGTTTTCGTTGTGCTTTCAAAAACGCGCCGAATGTTTCCATCTTTTCACAAGCCTCCTCCGTGATTCGTTTTCCCACGAACATAGTATAGCACAGGAGGGTGTCCAAAATCAAGGACACCCTCCTGTGCTGCTAAAATTCGCTTGTTTGCTTGCTTTTTATAGGTTGCTCATGAATCTTTCAGTATGGGCTTTTAACTCGTCTTTCACGTCCTGCGGCGCTAACAGCTTCACTTTATCCCCAAATTGAAACAGCCATGAGAAGAAGGTAGGGCTTATGGAAAGGGTCGCCTTGACCGCGAAGTGCTCATCATCAACCCTTGTAAGCTGTGCCTTTTTGCCGAAACGGTCAACCGCCGCGTTAATGAGGGAATTGTCAAAAAGCATTTTAATCTCTTTCAACTCGCCGTTGTACATGGAAAAGACCTTTTGGACATATTTTTCCATGTGAAAGCTTTTGGGAAGCTCCCTGCGCGGCTCGTCCGTTATAGCGATTTTCTCCATGCGGTCGATTCTGAATTGAGAGTAATCGTCATACTTTTCGTGAAATGCAATCAGGTAATAATTGTTGTTGGAACATGCCATCGTGTATGGGCTGACGATGTAGGGCTTGCCATCATTTCGATAGCTTTTCTTTTTGTCTGTGGTGTGGTTGAAGTATTTGAAAGATATTTTCTTTTCCTGCAATATCGCGTTATGAATGGCATCAATCGTATAATAAATGCTCTCGTTAAAGCTCTTTAGCGTGTCGGTAATAATGACAGAGCGTTCAAGCTGCCCCGCCTGATGAACGCTTGAAAGCCCCGACAGCTTGTGAATCAGTTCCTTGCTTTTTGTCGGCGTTACAAACTGTGAAAACTGTATTGTGTCAACCAGCAATTTTAATTCCGGCAACTCAAAATCCCGGCTGGCAAGGTGATACATATTAGCGGCTCCGGCATCTTTGCTTGTGTAAATATCCATACCGTATTCTTTGAGAACCTCAATGTCCTCATACAGCGTTTTTCGGTTGGAGGATATGCCACATTTCGCAAGTTTTTTTATAAGGTCGGAAACCGAAAGGGGATTTTCCTCGTCCGTTTCGCGCCGGAGTATGTCGGCAAGGTATAGAAGTTTCAATTTCATATTAGCCATATATTTTCACCTTCTCCGCAATTTCAAAATCAATAGCGCAGTTTTCAAAAAATAAAGCAAGCCGCCGCCCGGCTTTTACACACGGGCGGCGGTTGTTTAGCGATTATTCCATAAAATTATCGTTCTTCCATTCGCCGCTCTGCGTATACCCATTAGCATAGGTAAATGTGCCTGTGCCGTTGCGCTTATCCGCTGCGAATGCGCCTTCATATGTGCCAAAATATTTGCCTTGGTCGTCGAAATAGGTCTGTGTTCCCTGACCCTGCTTGACATTATTCTGCCATTCGCCGTCGTAATAGGACGTGTCCTTGTAGGTAATTTTTCCCTTGCCGTGCTTTAAACCATCCTTCCACTCACCCGTGTACGTCCAGCCGGAAACGTCTATGTGAGTTCCTGTGCCGTTTTCCAGATTGTTTTTCCATTCGCCCTCATAAGTCGAGCCGTCTTTGTAAAGATATTTGCCCGAACCCGCCCGCAAACCATTCTCCCAATCTCCGTCATAATTCCAGCCGTTGGCGCTGACCAGCTTGCCCTTGCCTTGCTCTTTGTCGTACTGCCAGCCACCCTCATAGACCGATTTGTCAGCGTATGTGAGCTTGCCCTGACCGTGTTTCAGTCCGTCTTTCCATTCGCCGACATAAACCCATCCGGCAATATCGGTGTGCGTTCCTGTGCCGTTTTCCTTGTTATTGGCAAACGCGCCCTCGTAAACAGAGCCGTTTTTGTATGTGTACTTGCCCTGTCCCTGCCGAACACCCTGCACCCACGCGCCGTCATAAGTCCAGCCCTCGGCGCTGGTTATTTTGCCTTGACCGTCCTCTTTATTGTCGCGGAATGTGCCTGTGTAAACTGAGCCGTCGGAATAGGTTAAAGTGCCTGTCCCTTGCCGCAGACCATTGACAAATGCGCCATCGTATTTCCAGCCGTCCTTGCCGGTTAAAACGCCTTGCCCGTTTTCTTTGTTGTTCGCCCACGCGCCGTCGTAAACCGAACCGTCAGCATTTGTCTGTTTGCCTTTGCCTTGCTTCACATCGCTGACCCATGCGCCGTCATAAGTGGATTTGTCTTTATAGGTGATTTTTCCCTGACCGTGTTTCAGACCGTCCTTGAACTGACCGGTGTATGTCCAACCCTCAAAGCTGGTAAAAGTGCCTTTTCCGTTTGGCATATCGTTTGACCATTCGCCCTGATAGGTGGATTTGTCGGGATAATTCTTCACAGCAAAGCCGGATTTCACGCCGTCCACCCAAACGCCGTCGTATTTCGAGCCGTCCGTCCCGGTGTACACACCCTTGCCGTTGGGCAGGTCGTTTTTCCACTCGCCGTCATAGCTTGAGCCGTCTTTATACACGCATTTGCCGCTTCCGGTGCGGACATTGTTCTCGAAATTGCCGATATATATCCAGCCGAGCGCACTTTGATAGGTAGCTTGTCCGTTCCATTTGGCATCAGCCCACGCGCCGTCATAAACTGAGCCATCGGTGTATGTATATTTGCCCTGCCCGTTGATTTGGTCATTGTCCCAATTGCCGTCATAAACCTCGCCATTGGCAAAGGTACGCTTGCCTTGACCGGATTTCAAATCATCCTTGAAATTTCCCACATAAGTGGATTTGTCGGCAAAGGTGTATGTGCCGACGCCGTTCATCTTGTCGGTTTTCCACACGCCGTCGTACTGCCAACCCTCATTGCTGATAAATACGCCTTGCCCCTCGCGCTTACCCATATTCCACGCGCCGTCATAGATAGAGCCGTCTTTGTAGGTCAGCTTGCCCTTGCCGTGATAATAGCCGCCCGAAAACTCACCAGTATAGAATCCGCCCTCGGTGTTTTCCACATTTTCGATGTAACCATTTAGACTGGGGTCAAAAACCGGGATTGCCTTGGGTTTGGCGAGCTGATTGGTCGCCGCGCCCACCGAGAGGAACACGGTGGAGGCGAGGAACAGCGCAGTGAATGTGGCTATTCCCGGCTTGACCCATTTGGGCTTGATTTCCTTTTTTGATGTTAGGAAGTAGGTCGTGACCGCCGCTGCCGCTGCAACGGCGAGGACGATGAGAGAGATTAAGTATTGGATTTTCATTGGGTGGCCTCCTTTTATTTAATAAACGATTGGGTCTAATTCCCCGCCCCTTGGGGCGAATCCCTCGTAATTCGGCGGTAATACCCCGCCGCTCTGCAGCGGGGAAATTTATTCAAATAAATTATGGAAATCCATTAAGGGTTGCATTTGCTCAGTTGTTCTTCGGCCAATTTGCGTACGAAAATTTTATTTGCATATTGTTTAACAAATTGAAAACGAGTAATCATTGTAGAAACATCATCGTTTTTAAGGGATATTAATGCTAATTGGTACTGATAGATTACCTTGATAGATGTATTGTTCGTGCTATTAAGTAGTGAAATAAACAGTTCTTCGCTCAATGCTTGTTTCCCGCCTAAGTATGCTGTAATCGCATCCATAGCGTTCTGAACTCTTATTGATTTTTTGCCAATTAGCTCATTTTTGAAATTCTCATCATTTATTTCAGCGCGAATAGCTTCAAGAAATTGATAATCTCCAAGATAAAATTTATTCCAAAATCTCATCATACAGTAATCAGGATATAAAGGGGAAATCCGAGAAATTTGATCCATCTGCGCCAACGATCGCAACGACTCTAAATAGTAACCACAATAAAACAATGTAGTAGCAATGGAAAACTCCAACATTTTAATGAAATGTTTTGATTTTTCGCTTTGCAGAATAATGTTATACACCACAAAAACCAATTCGGGATCGCATAATTCCTCATGCAGCTTGTTTATTTTTTTATAGACCAAGCCTTTGCAAAGACGATAAATCATCAAATACAC